>JBEVLJ010000029.1:0-8558 GCA_040509195.1 Acidimicrobiia bacterium | reverse complement strand
ACCGCCACCGTGAGGATGTAGTCGGTGAGCAGCGCGACACCCGCGATCTGCGCGGGCATGATCCCGAAGTTGTCGCGCGTCACCACATACGCGCCACCGGCCGACGGGTAGGCCTTGATCGTCTGCAGGTAGGAGAGGATCAGGAACGCCAGCACCACCAGCAGGGCGACGGTGATCGGCACGACCATCGAGAACGCGGCGAAGCCCACCGCGATCACGAGCACGCGGAGGATCTCCTCCGTGGCGTACGCCGACGACGACAAGCAGTCGGATGCGAACACCGCGAGCGCGGTCGGCTTGCCCAGGCGTTCGTGTTCGAGTTGCTCGGTGGCCAACGGCGCGCCGAGCAGCTTGTTCTTCAGTCGGTAGCTGGCGGCTTCCGGCGGGGCTGCGATCACGGGCCACGGCGAAGGCCGCGAGCGCGACTCGGACGGAATGGGTTCGGTGGTGACGGAGGCTTGGGGGGGTGGCCTCCACTCCGATGCTCACGCCCGCTCCTTTTGTCGTCACGTCGACCGTCGTCGCGCGACGACTGCATCCGGGTATAGAGGTGCGCGCCTTGTACCGCAACGACCTTGACGCGCCCTTGACGCGCGCGCGCGTCAGATTTGACGCGTCCTTGACGGCGCGGAGGCGCCGGAACGGTCGGTCAGTCGCAGCGGCAGTCGACGGTCTGGTCGAGCACCTGCCACCGAAATTTCACGGGGGCCGACGTCTCGTCGCACCCAGTGCAGCGAATGCGCCACTCGTCGCCGATCTGCAGGATCTCGAGCGGCGCTTCGCCGGTCGACAAGCGCTTCGGCTTGACGCGCGGCGCCGCGATCTCGGGGAGCTCGACGACCTCGACCTCGAGGTACGGCGCGTCGGGCTCGACGACCGGAAGCTTCGCTTCGAGCGCCCGCAGCTCGGCGTCTCGACCGGTGTCGTCACCGACGGGTGCGAACGCGAGCAGCGCGTACTGCACGGCCACGTCGGACGGCGTGGCGCGGTCGAAGTGCTCGAGCCGTTCGGGCTCGGGCACGATCGACGGGCCGGGCGCCGACAAGAACTCGTCGAGTGCGCGCGCGCGTGCGGCATCGAACACACCGGTGGCTTCGGAGATGCGCTCGATCTCATCGAGGAAGCCGTCGCGCTCGACGCGCTGCGTGGGGTCTTCGAGCGTGTCCTTGGCGAACATGATCACGAATCGCGCCGCGACGCCCGGTCGCTTGCGGCGGAGGATCCGTCCCATGCGTTGGATCATCTGACGGCGCGTGCGGCTCGCGCTCATCACGATGCCCAGGTTGGCGTCGGGCACGTCGACGCCTTCGTCGAGCACGCGCGGCGCGGCCACCGCGTGGAGCTTGCGCACCCGCAGGTCGTCGAGGATGCCGCGTCGGTGGTGGCGCGCGGTGGAGCCCGTGATCAGGTCGATCGACACGTGCGGGTCGAGGCGGTTGATCGCGTGGTTGGCGGCGCGCACGGTCTCGGTGAACACCAGTGCGCCGTGCGCGTCGCGGATCGCGGGCGCGAGCGCACCGAGCAACTCGTACTTGCCACTCGACTGCGCCACGATGTCGCGGCGCTTCGAGAACGCGTCGAGGTAGTCGCGTGCGGCGCGGCCGTCGGCACCCGCGTCGCGCTCCGCGAGGTGAGCCACCGCAGCGAGGAAGTCGCCGAACGGCTCGAGCGGCATGCCGCGGATCTGGCGGAGGTGGTTGCGGGCGCCGACGAGACGCGACTCGGTGGCGACGTACTCGTTGCGTTCGTCGACCGTGAGCTCCACGCCCACGAACGCGACGCGCGGCGGCGCGCACACGCCGTCGGCGATGGCCTGCTCGAAGCCATAACGGTGGCAGATGCCGCCGAAGTAGGGCACGAGCAGTTTCGCGACGGCATCATCGCTGCGCTCGAGGGTGGCGGTGAGCCCGAGTCGTTCCTCGTACTGCGGGAGCATCGCCTTGCGCAGCGTGCCGCCGCCCAGGCCGTGGCACTCGTCGGCGATGAGCAGCCCGCCCTTGCCCTTCGGCGGAATGGGCTTGGCCGACGCGGCGGAGTGGCGGGTCGCGACGAGCACGTCGCAGTCGGCCGAGCCGTCCTTGCCGCTGTCGCCGAGACGACCGATGCGCACGCCCGGCAGCGCGGCCGTCAATCGACCATGCCACTGCTCCATCAACACGCGCGACGGCACGACGACGAGCACGAACTGATCACGACGCAACGCGTCGCCCGCCGCAGCGATCGCGACGTCGGTCTTGCCGGAGCCGGTGACCGCTTCGATCACACCGCGACGACCGCAGCGCAACCAACTGATCAGGGCGTCGAGCTGCCAGCGGTACAGCTCGCGAGGCTCGGAACTCTGGTCGGTGAGCACCATTCAGCAGCTCGATCGTCCAGACATGAACCTCCCATCGTACCGGCCGCCCATCCGAGCGGATCACGACAACAACGCTTCAGTCGGTGACCAGCGCATTCGTGATCGTGGCGATCCGGGCCGGCGCAATGCTCCGCCAGTACGCCGCGTCGTGGAACCCGGCGCTGAACGCGCCCCGATTCGCTTCGTCCAAACGCGCGGCGAACTCCGCGTCCGCATCGTGGAATGGATCGTCGGTGCCGCAGTCGATCCTCACGGTCATCGCCGTCAGCTGGTTGGTCTCGGAGAACACGTCGTTGCGTCGAGAGTCGGCGCGTCTGGCGCAGAACCGCGTGCGAGCGCGTGCGGCCTGACGCGATCGGTCAGAGCCGGTTGAAGCTCGCGACGAACTCGGAGCGGATCAGCTCGGGCGGTCCGGCGGTGAGCTCTCTGATGCGCGCGAACACCGCACCGAACTCTGGGTTCTTCCCATGGGCGTCGAGCGCCGCTTGGTCGGCGTAGACCTCGTAGAACCACACCACGTCGGTCAGCTCGACACCGCGATGAAGCGCGTAGTAGCGCGCGCCTTCCTCTCGCTGGACGATGTCGATGAGCTCACTCAGGATCTCGGCGAGCTCCGCCCCTTTTCCTTCTTTCGCAGTGAAGCGCGCGTACAGGATCCGCTCGTCGGCCATCAGATCGCCATGCCTTTCGGGAGTTGAGTGTGGTTCGCAGATCAGTGAACGTCGCCAGAGCCGGCGACGTGCATCTGCGGTTCGAGGTGATTCTTCAGCTGCGCAGGGTCGCGCGCCAACCTCAATTGATGTGCACGCCGCTGATCGCACGGGCGATCACCAGACGTTGGATCTCGGAGGTGCCTTCGAAGATCGTGGAGATGCCTCCGATCTGCCTGGCGCAGGTCGAGTGAACCGCTGTGATTCAGGGCCCCGACGGTCGCCGCGGTCGCGTCCTCTCCCGCGACGCCGACCGCACGCGGAGCACGCCCGGGTAGTCCTCTCCCCCGCCCGGGCGTGCCTCGTTTCAGAGGCCGACGAGCTGCGCGCTGACATCCCAGAGGCGCTCGGCCGCCTCGGCGTCACGCGCACGCGACGACAGGCGTCCGGGCTTGCGGTTCCTGTAGTACGTCGCGTTCGGGTGCGCGCCCTCGTCGCTCGTCGCGAGCCACACGAGCGTGTCGGCGCCTGCTTCCGGTGACCGCACCACGAGGCGGGCGAGCGGCTCGAGCACCCCGGCGCCAGGGGTGCCGCGCCCGAGCTGGGTCGCCACGGTGCCGGGATGGAAGCACGTCGCTGGGACCCCGGTACGCCGCGCGAGCTCGCTCGTGAACCAGATGTTCGCGAGCTTCGATCGCCCGTACGAGCTCAAGACGCGCCACCGGCGCTCCATCTGCAGGTCGTCGAAGTCGATGCCGCCGAAGCGGTGCGCGACCGACGACGTCGTCACGACCCGGCCGTGGCTCGCTTGCAGCCGCTCGAGCAGCAGGTTCGTGAGCAGGAACGGCGCGAGGTGGTTCACCGCGAAATCGAGCTCGAAGCCGTCGGGCGACGTCTGGCGCCGCCGTGCCTGCAGACCCGCGTTGTTCGCGAGCACGTCGATCGTCGCACATCGCGCGAGCACCTGCTCGGCGAGGTCGCGGACGTCGTCCATCGCGGCGAGGTCGGCCGCGATCGGCTCCGGCACCTGCACGCCGGCGGGTGCGGCCTCCACCATGCGGGCGTGCACCGCGTCGAGCTTCTGCTGTGATCGACCCGTCGCCAGCACTGCGTGCCCGAGCTGCGAGAACTCCACCGCGGCGGCGGCACCGATGCCGTCGCTCGCGCCCGTCAGCACGATCGTCCCCATAGTCGCCCCTCCTGCGCCAGCGTGAGCATACGGCACGGAGCGATAGGAATGGAGCAGTCAGGTCAGGCTGGCTGACAACCCGACGATCTGAATCAGCTGATGTGCATGCCGCTGATGGCGCGGGCGATCACCAGGCGCTGAATCTCACTCGTGCCTTCGAAGATGGTGTAGATCTTCGAGTCGCGGTGCCACTGCTCCACCGGGTGGTCGCGCACGTATCCGTAGCCACCGAGGATCTGGATCGCCTCCTCGGTGACGTGCACCGCGGTCTCGCTCGCCTTCAGCTTGCTCATCGAACCCTCGCCGTGTTCGAACGCCTTGCCGCTGGCGCCCATCCACGCCGCACGCCACACGAGCAACCGAGACGCGTCGATTTCGGTGGCCATGTCGGCGAGCTTGAACGCGATGCCCTGGTTCTCGATGATCGGTTGGCCGAACTGCACGCGATCTTTCGCATAGTCGAGCGCGTACTCGTACGCCGCGCGCGCGATCCCGATGGCCTGAGCCCCGACCAACGGTCGCGTCGCCTCGAAGGTCTTCATCGCCGCCTGCACGCCCGTGGATCCACCCTCACGCGAGCGCGCGAGTCGCGCGTCGAGCTTCTCCTTGCCACCGAGCAAACAGCTGCCAGGCACCCGCACGTCGTCGAGGATCACCTCGGCGGTGTGACTCGCGCGAATCCCCATCTTCTTGAACTTCTGACCCTGCGTCAGGCCCGGCGTGCCCGGCGGCACCACGAAGCTCGCCTGCCCGCGCGACCCGAGCTCGGGATCGACCGACGCGACGATCACGTGCACCGCCGCGATCCCACCGTTGGTGATCCACGTCTTCACGCCGTTGAGCACCCACTCGTCGCGCGCTTCGTCGTACACCGCGCGCGTGCGCAGCGAGCTCACGTCGCTTCCCGCGTCGGGCTCGGTGACGCCGAACGCGCCGAGCACCGGCTTCTCCGGCGTTCCGAAGCACTGCGGGATCCACTCCGCCGCCTGCTCGGGTGTCCCGTTGGCGAAGATGCCCGCGACGGCGAGCGTGGTCCCGAAGATCGACAGGGTGATGCCGGCGTCGCCCCAGCACATCTCCTCGCTCACGATCGGCCAGGTGAGGCCGGTGCCGTCGGCGAACGCGTTGGCGATGAACTCCTGCGAGTACAGACCGATCTTCGCGGCCTCCTCGATCACGGGCCACGGCGTCTCTTCGCGCTCGTCCCACTCACTGGCAACGGGACGGATCACGTCTTCCGCGAAGTCGTGGACCCACTTCTGGAGCTGGAGCTGGTCCTCATTGAGGTCGAGCGAGAAGTCGGCCATGGCGCGCTCCTTGGTCGTGAGTTACTCGCCAGTAACTTACCGCGGGATCGCTCATGCCACACGCGAACGTGCCCGCCGGAGATCCGACGGGCACGTTCTTCGAGACCGGGTCGATCGAGCGGAGGCTCCCGGCCCCTCGTGAGCAGCGAGTGGCCAGCTGCCCCGATGTTCAGCTGCCTCGGATGATCAGGCGTGCTGCCCGAAGTGGTGGTCCATCGCCTTGGCGATACGAGCCGGCACCTTCGACTTGATCGTGGCTGCACGCTCAGCGCTGATCTTGCCGTTGGCGACCGCCTCGTCGAGGCGGGTGTTCACCGCGTTGGTGACCGCGTCGACGACCACCTGCGGGTCCTTGTTCAACGACGCCGCGTACTCGTTCACGCTCTGGCCGCCCTTCAGGGCCGCACGCAGATCGGCACGCGACACGCCCAGCGCCTCGGAGACGACGCCACCGAGGGCACGTCGGAGAGCCAGGCGGGGGTGCTTCGCCACCTGGGCGGCGCCGTCGGCGTTGGCCGTCGAGGACGAGCCGTCGGCCGCGAACGCGGCACCCGCGGTGCCCGCCGTCACCGCACCGGCGAGGGCGACGGTGGCAACGATCTTCTTGGTCGTGGTCTTGAGGTTCATGGTGTCTCCTGTCCCCTGCTGTGATGATCCGTAGAGCCGGAGGGAGTCGGCTCGTACGGAACAGGAAACGCCTGGAACGTGATGGAAGTGTGATGCCATCGGCAGCGGGTCGCCAAGCCGGCAATTTCGGCCCGACGGGTTCCACGCGCACCGCCTTGACACCTGGTTAAGGTTCGCCTAACCTGTGGGCGTGTACATCTGTCAGTGCTGGGCAGTCACCGACCATGAGGTCCTCGACGTCGTCGAGCGCGGCGCGCACACGGTCGAAGCCATCGGCAACGCCTGTGGCGCCGGCACCGACTGCGGTACGTGCCGCGAGGAGCTCGCCGACCTCCTCGACTGCGCCGGCGTGAAGGCACTCGCCGAGCTCGTCGGCGCGACACCGCGACACTGAGCTTTCCCACCGCTTCGCTTCTCTTCGCAGTCGCACGCGCGTACGATCACACGCATGCAGGGTGACGCGGAGATCATCGACCTTCTCAACGAAGCACTCACCAACGAGCTCACGTCGGTCAACCAGTACTTCCTCGACGCGAAGATGCTCGCGAACTGGGGCTACGCACGCCTCGCCGAGAAGTACCACAGCGAATCGATCGACGAAATGAAGGATGCCGACTCGCTCATTGAGCGCATCCTCTACCTCGACGGCATGCCCAACTTGCAGCGGCTCTCGGCACTGCACATCGGCGAGAACCCGGTCGAGAAGATCGGCGCCGCGCTCGCGTTGGAGACCACCTCGATCGAGCGGCTCAACCGAGGCATCGCCTTGTGCGTGTCGAAGGGCGACAACGGCACCCGCGAGCTGCTCGAACAGATCCTCGCCGGTGAGGAAGAGTTCGCGGACTGGCTCGAGACCCAGCAGGAGCTCGTCAGTCAGCTGGGCGATTCGCACTACCTCGCGCAGCAGATCCGCGACTGACCGTCTCGTCGGCGGGGCCGCCGAGGGCGGCCGTGCCTGTACCCGCGGCTGCCGCGCGGACGCGTACCGTCGCCGGGATGCTCATCTGCTCTGCCGTCTCGAGCCCGAACGGCCACACGTCTTCGCCGGTCACCCGGGCCAACGACGCCGTCAGCTGCACCAACCGCACCACGTCACCGTCGTGGCACACACCCGCGCACACCACGAGGAGTCCGATGGGCGACGGCACCTCCCGGTACCACATCGGGCGGAGCATGGCGCCGCCGCGGATCACGTCGAGGCGCACGAGCACGACCTCGTCGGGGGCGCAGCGCGACTCGGCAAACGAGTGGAGCTCGTGATGGCCGTTGCGCAGCGCGTCGCGCGCCACCGTGTCGCAGGTGGCGACGTCGGTGGACTCGGCGAGGAACGAACCGATCTCGCGCATCAACCAGCGTGCCCGACCCGCCGACCCCGGTGTCGAAGAATTGGGCGTCGAGGCGCTGGGAGTGGACGAGTTGCCGGTGCCGGACACCGCTCAGCCCGATCGGCGCGCGCCGGCGCTGAGCAGTTGGAACGCGGGGACCAGCGCGACTGCCGGCGAGCCCCAGCTCAACAGGCGACCGGCGACGACGAGCGCGACGGTGGTCGCGTACGTTGCGGCGAGATCCGCGCGGTCGAGCGTCACCACCACGGCGTGGCCGTCGTCGGCGGCACGTCGGCACTCGGCCAGCACGTCACGCGCCGACGCGTCGTCGAGACCTTTGGTCGGCTCGTGGAACAACATCGGCACACCGTGTGGAGCGCCGTCGACCAAGCGGTGCCGCGCCGCCGCGGCGCCGTGCACGGCCGCGAGCTCACGCACACCAGTCGGGTCCGACACCAGCTCGAGCGGGACACGACCGTTGCGCAACACCTGGCCGGCGTCGGGCTGCACCTGACCGCCGAGGATGTCGAGCAGGGTGTCGGTCCCCGATCCTGCGTCGCCCAGCAACGCGAGCAGCTCGCCGCAGTCGGCCGTGATCGACACCCGCTGCAACAGCGAGTGCCCGCACCGGCGCACGCTCACGTCACGGGCCTCGAGCAGTGGCTTGGGTCGTCCGTGCGGTACCAGGTGCATCTGCCCATCTCCCCGGAAGCCCTCACCACGGTGGTGGTGAGTAAGGTTGCCCTTACCTTAAACCGTTCGCGGCGAGACGTCAACTCGTGACCGATCGCCAACTCCCCCGCCGATCGTTCCTCGCCGCTGGCGCGCTCGCGTTCGCGGCCGCGTGCGGCTCGAGCCACGGCCGCGATGCACTGTCGGGCGCCACCAGCACGTCGAAACCGGCGACCACGACTGCTCCCCCAGCCACGACCGCCGCGGCGACGACGACGACGAAACCGGGTGGTCCGGCGCGGTTCGTCGACCACGGACCCGACACCGCGAAGCGGGTCGCGCTCACGTTCCACACGAACGGCGACCTCGCGGTCGCGCAGCAGTTGCTCGACGTGCTCGCGGCGCACCACACCGTGATGACGTCGTTCGTGG
>JBEVLJ010000028.1:0-4586 GCA_040509195.1 Acidimicrobiia bacterium | reverse complement strand
CCCGAGCCGTACCCGATCACTGCTCTCGGCTACGTCCGCCGCGAAGTCGACCCCGGCGTCACCGTCACCCTCGGCAACCTCGACGGAGCGTCGAGTGGTCACTCAACCGCGACGGTCGCAACGCTCCGCCCCTGATCGAAATTGCGTTTGGCCCCCGCGCTATTCGCGGTCTCCCAACGCAATTTCGGGGGAAGTTGAAGGAGAAGTGGGAGCGCTCGGCGCGCTCGAGGGGAGGGTGACGACGAATCGGGTGCCTGCCGTGCCGGCGTCGAGCGTGGTGTCGACGCTGGCGGTGCCGCCCATGGCGACGGCGAGCTCCCGCACGATGGCGAGGCCGATACCGGTGCCGACGGTGCGGCCGGGCACGGTGCGCGACGTGTACAGCCGGTCGAACACGTGTGGCAGGTCGGCGGGTGCGATGCCGGGCCCGTCGTCGTCGACGACGATCGAGAATTCGTCGGCGTCGGTGAGCACGCCCACGGTCACGCGCGCGGTGGCGAACTTCAAGGCGTTCTCCACCAGGTTGGCGACGATCTGCGCGAGCCGTTGCGCATCGCCGGTTGCCGGCACTGCGGCGCCGGCCGAGGATTCGAGCACCACGCCGATCTCCGACGCTGACGGTTGGAACGCTTCGACGGCGCGGGCCACGACCGCGCGCGCGTCGATGGGTTGCGGTTGCAGCGAGAACTGACGAGTGTCGAGTCGAGCGAGATCGAGCAGATCGGCCACGAGGCGCTCGAGGCGCTGAGATTCCGACGAGATCACTTCGGCCGCTCGTACGCGGTTGTCGCGTCCAACGACGGTGCCGTCGGCAATCGCCTCGGCGTAGCCACGGATCGACGTGAGCGGGGTGCGGAGGTCGTGCGACACGCTGAGCAGGAACGCACGCTCGTGACCCTGTGAGTCTTCGAGGGCTTGCGCCATGCCGTTGATCGCGTGCGCCAGGCTGCCGAGCTCGTCGTCGCGCACGTGCGAATCGTCGACCCGCGCCGAGAGATCGCCACCCGCGATCGAACGAGCGGTGCCTTCCATCGCCGCGATCGGTCGCGTCATCCGGCCTGCGATCCACGCGGCCACTCCGACGGCCACCAACAGCGCCAGGATTGCCGCGCCCAGCACCGCGCCACCCGAATCGCCGAACGGCTGCAGGTTCACCTGGTCCGACACCACGAGCACCGGGGTCTTGCCGTTCACGTCGCTCAGTGGGATGGCGGTGAAGACGGTGTCGCCCGCTCGTCCGTGTTGCGTGTCTCCGTTCTGCAGCGACTCCAGGTCGAGGTCGCTCACCTCGACGCCGTTCGGCAACGTGGCGACCTCGCCGTTCGAGTCGGCGCCGAGCAGGAGCCCGAACGCTTCTTCCACCTCGCCGTTGGCGTCGATCGCGAACACCGACCCGCCCGACGCTTCGAGGCTGGTGCGCACCAACGTGCGGATGCGGGCGAGCTGTCGACGGCCCGGGGCGGTGCGAGCGGCGGCCTCAGCGGTGGGGATGCGATCGATGAGGTCGTTCAAGTCGGTCGAGATGAGCTCGGCGCGATCGTTCACGGTGTTGCGAGCGTCGTCGACCGAGGTGCGGCGGGCAATGCCGGCGGTCACCAACGCAGTGAGCACGAGGGTGCCCAGCGCGATCGCGACCATCGCGACGAGCAGCCGCGTGCGCAGCGTGCGACGCGGGCCCGCCGTCCGTTCAGGCACGGAGCCGGCACTCATGAGGTGGGGGCGGCCCTCGGTGACTCGAACCGGTACCCGACCCCGCGCACGGTGGTGATCGTGGCCGAGTCGCCGAGCTTCCGCCTCACCTGCGCGATGTGCACGTCGACGGTGCGTTCGTCGCCGAACCAGTCGTAGCCCCACACGCCGTCGAGGATCTGTTGGCGCGACAGCGCAAGGCCGGGCCGCTCGGCGAGGAAGCGCAACAGATCGAATTCCTTGGTGGTGAACTCGACCGGCTCGTCGTCGATGCGCACCTCCCGTCGCCCGATGTCGACGACGGCGCTGCCCGCGACCACCATCTCCGACGTGCTCGGGCCGTCGACCCGCCGCAGCACCGCCTTCACCCGCGCCACGAGCTCGGCGGGGGAGAAGGGCTTGGTGAGGTAGTCGTCGCCACCGAGCTCGAGGCCGAGCACCCGGTCGACTTCGCCGTCCCGGGCGGTGAGGAAGATCACCGGGATCTGCGACGTCTGGCGGAGCCGCTTGCACACCTCGAGGCCGTCGATGTCGGGGAGTCCGACGTCGAGCACCACGAGGCGGGGCCGATGGTCGCGCACCGCGTCGAGGCCGGCCGCGCCGGTCGACGCCTTGAGCACGCGGTAGCCCTCGCGCGCGAGGTAGAGGTCGACGAGATCGGCGATGTTCGCTTCGTCGTCGACCACCAGCACCGTGCCGCGTTCCATCCGCCCATCGTCGCATGTCGGGAGCGATCGGCACGTGAGGCGAGTGTGAGCCAGTTGTGAAGCTCGGCCGCGAAGGCCGTGGTCGTACAGTGTCGGCCGTGACCGTCCTCGACCGCATCCTCGCCACGAAGCGCGACGAAGTCACGATGCTGCACCGACCCGGCGTGCACGATCTCCTGCGTTCACGCGCCCTCGACGCGCCAGCCACGCGTGGCTTCGAAGCGGCACTGCGCCACACCCGTGACACGCTGGGTGTGATCGCGGAGATCAAGCGGCGCTCGCCGTCGAAGGGCGACCTCGCCCCTGATCTCGATCCGGCGGCGACCGCGCAGGCGTACGAGCTCGGTGGCGCGACGTGCCTGTCGGTTCTCACCGACGCGGTGTACTTCGGTGGATCGGTCGACGACCTCACGTCGGCGCGCGACGCCGTGGCGATCCCGGTGTTGCGCAAGGACTTCACCATCGACGAAGTGCAGGTGTTCGAGACGCGCGCGCTCGGCGCCGACGCGATCCTCCTCATCGTCGCCGCCCTGCCCGACGACGCGCACCTCACCGACCTCCATGATCTCGCCACCGAGCTCGGTCTCAGCGTGCTGGTCGAAACCCACGACGACGCCGAGCTCGAACGCGCGCTGCGGTGTGGCGCGCGCATCGTCGGCGTGAACGCGCGCAATCTCGGCACGTTCGCCGAGGATCTCGGGATCGGCGAACAACTCGCAGCGCGCATCCCGAGTGATGTGGTGGCCGTCGCCGAGAGCGCGATCCGGTCGGGCGACGACGCGCAGCGCATGGGTGTGGCAGGCTTCGATGCAGTGTTGGTCGGCGAGATGCTGGTCAAGGCCGACGATCCGGGTGCGACCGTGGGGGTGCTCGCGGCGACGCCGCGAAAGGAGCGCTGACGTGCGCTACGACCTTCCGTCCGACCGAATCCCCGCCGCCTGGTTCAACGTGTTGCCGAGCATGCCGGTGGAGATGCAACCGCCGCTCCACCCCGGCACCAAGGAGCCGATCGGTCCCGACGACCTCGCGCCGCTCTTCCCGATGGCGCTCATCGCGCAGGAGGTGGCGAGCGAACCGTGGATCGACGTGCCCGGCGAGGTGCTCGACATCCTCAAGCTGTGGCGGCCCACGCCCCTCGTGCGCGCTGAACGCCTCGAACGCGCGCTCGACACGCCGGCGCGCATCTACTTCAAGGACGAGGCGGTGTCGCCCGCGGGTTCGCACAAGCCCAACACCGCGGTCGCGCAGGCGTTCTACAACGCGGCCGAGGGCATCGGGCGTTTGACGACGGAGACCGGCGCGGGCCAATGGGGAACGGCGCTGTCGTTCGCGTGCGCGCAGTTCGACCTCGAGTGCAAGGTGTACATGGTGCGCTCGTCGTTCGAGCAGAAGCCGTACCGCAAGATCCTCATCGACACGTGGGGTGCCGAGGTGGTCCCGTCGCCGATCGACGATCCGTCGAACCCCGGATCACTCGGTCTCGCGATCAGCGACGCCGTGCGCGACGCTGCGCAACGCGACGACTCGCACTACTCACTCGGCTCGGTGCTCAACCACGTGTTGTTGCACCAGACCGTGATCGGGCTCGAAGCGAAGGAGCAACTGCAACTCGCCGACGAGGAACGCCCCGACGTGGTGATCGGCGCGTGCGGCGGCGGCTCGAACCTCGGCGGCATCGCGCTGCCGTTCGTGGGCGACGACGCCGTCCGGCTCGTCGCAGTGGAACCGTCGTCGTGTCCCACGCTCACCGAAGGTACGTTCGAGTACGACTTCGGCGACACCGCGGGCATGACGCCGCTGCTCGCGATGTACACGTTGGGTCACGACTTCATGCCGCCCACCATCCACGCGGGTGGGCTGCGCTATCACGGCGACTCGCCGATCATCTCCGCGCTCGTGCAGTGCGGCCGCATGGAAGCGGTCGCGTATCCGCAGGGGAAGACGTTCGAGGCCGCGGTGCAGTTCGCTCGCACCGAGGGCAAGATCCCCGCGCCGGAAACCGGTCACGCGATCCGCGCGGTGATCGACGAGGCTCTCGCGGCGAAGGAGACGGGCGAGGCACGCGTGATCCTGTTCAACTACTCCGGTCACGGCTTGCTCGACCTCGCTGCCTACGACGACTACCTCGCCGGCCGCCTCGTCGACGCCTGAACCGATCCCTCGCGCCGCCACCACCAAGTCGCGACGCAG
>JBEVLJ010000027.1:0-7903 GCA_040509195.1 Acidimicrobiia bacterium | reverse complement strand
ACCTCACCGTCAGCGAGGCAGGCGCCCCTCGGTCGAGCCCGGGGGTCGCCCTGGCGCCTGCCGCCCCGCCGCCGCCGCGGCGGCCCGCCGACCTGGGGCCGGCCCCGGCCCGGTTCCGGTTCGACGCCGGCTGTCGCTCGTCCCGGGACTGACGATAGGGTCCCTGGTACGCGGGGCCGTCGGGCCCCACACCGAGATGCGGAGTCGTTCACATGGGGTGGGAGTTCTTCACTGATCCGGCGTTCCAGGAGCAGCTCGACTGGGTCGCGACGTTCTGCGAGGAGGAGATCGATCCCCTCGACATGCTCTTCCCGGGCGCGGTCCGCTCGAAGGACCCGAGGATCCGCGCCATCGTGGATCCGCTCCAACAGCAGGTGAAGGACCGCGGCCTCTGGGCGCTGTTCCTCGACAAGGACCTCGGTGGGCCCGGTCTCGGGCAGCTGCCGCTCGCGCTGTTGAACGAGGTGCTGGCCGAGCACGGGTCGGCCCCGTCGATGTTCGGGACCCAGGGCCCCGACACGGGGAACATGGAGATCCTCGCGGCCTACGGCACGCCGGAGCAGAAGGAGCGCTGGCTCTATCCGCTCATGAACCAGGAGATCTGGTCGGCGTACTCGATGACGGAACCGCAGGGCGGCTCCGACCCCAGCCTCTTCAAGACCACCGCCGTGCGTGAAGGGAAAGAGTGGGTCATCAACGGCGAGAAGTGGTTCACGAGCGCGGGCCGGTTCGCCGACATCCTCCTCGTGATGTGCCAGAACGGCATCTTCATCGTCGAGGCGGACAACCCGGGCGTTGAGTTCCTCAACGGCGCCGGCGGCCACGCTCACATCCGGTACACCGACGTGCGCGTGCCGGAGGACCACCTGCTCGGCCCCGAGGGCGGTGGACGCACCCTCGCGCAGCGCCGCCTCGGCGGGGGACGCATTCACCACGCGATGCGCACCGTCGCCGCGTGCAAGGTGGCGATCGACATGATGTGCGAACGCGCCCTGTCGCGCGAGTCTCACGGCAAGGTGATCGCCGAGCACCAGATGGTGCAGGAGGCGATCGCGGAGTCGTGGTCGCAGTACCACATGCTCCGTCTGCTCGTGCTGTGGACGGCGTGGAAGATCGACCAGACGAACACCCGTGACGCCCGCACGGAGATCGCCATGTGCAAGACCACGTGCGCGAAGGTCCAGCACGACATCGTGTTCCGCGCCATCCACATCCTCGGCTCGCTCGGCGTGACCCACCTGACGCCGCTGCAGCAGCTGTGGAACTCGGTACCGACGCAGTACGTGATGGACGGCGCGAACGAGGTGCACCTCGTCACGATCGCTCGCAACGTGCTCAAGGACTACGAGCCGCACGAGGGCTTGTGGCCCACGAACTTCATCCCCGCGAAGCGCGAGGCGGCGAAGAAGAAGTTCGCCAGTCTGCTCGACGAGAACCCCGACCTGGCGCAACGGGTTGAGCGACTCGAGTCCGGCATGTACCAGACGACCGGATGAGTGCTCGGTGAGCGACGGCCTCGTCGACGTTGAGGCCCTCACCGAATGGGTCGGTGACGGCCTGCCGGGCGCCGGGACGCAATTCACCGCCGAACGGATGGGTCAGGAGCAGGGCATCGCGAACGCGCTGTTCGCGCTGCGCCGCGCCGGGGAGCGGTGGGTGCTGCGTCGTCCACCCGCGGTCAAGAACCATCCGACCGCGTCGAACATCGCGCGGGAATGGCGCGTGTTGCAGGCGCTCGGAGGCACCGACGTGCCGCACGCGCGCGCGTTGCTGTTCTGCGAGGACACGGAGGTCATCGGCGCGCCGTTCATGATCTCCGAGTTCGTCGACGGCTTCACGCCGATCGGCCTGCTCCCGCCGCCGTTCGACGCGGGGGGCGCGGTGGTCCGAGACCTCAGCTTCGCGTACGTCGACGCGCTCGTCGCGCTCGGTGCCGTCGACTGGCGATCGCGAGGCCTCGAGGGGTTCGGCAAGCCCGACGGCTTTCTCGAGCGCCAGGTGTCACGGTGGCGCACGCAGCTCGACGGGTACCGAGTGCGCGAGTTCCCCGACGAGGAGCTCGTCTGCGAGTGGTTGGAGTCCAACCGGCCCGAGTCCGGTGCGCCCGCCATCCTCCACGGCGACTACAGCCAGACCAACGTGATGGTGGCGCCCGACCTCCCGCCGCGCGTCGCCGCGATCGTCGACTGGGACACGTGCACGATCGGCGACCCGCTGCTCGATATCGGCCACCTGCTCTCGCGGTGGAGCGACCCGAGTCGTCCCGGCTTCGTGGCGCAAGCCCCGCGCGACGTGAGCGGCTTCCCGACGCACGACGAGCTCGCGGCTCACTACGCCGAGCGGTCCGGCCGGGACCTCAGCGCCTTGGCGTACTACGAGTGCCTCACCGACTTCAAGCTCGCGGTGATCGTCGAGGGCACGTACGCACGGCAGTTCCATGCCGGCGTGCCCGACTCGCAGAACACGATGGCGGAGATCCCGCTGCGCCTGTTCCGTCATGCCGCCGACATCGCGCGCGGCGAACGCGGCTGAGGCGGCTCGACGCCATCTGAGGTCGCGGGCGGACGCGAGCTCAGTGCCGACCCCGATCGGATCGGCGTGATGGGCTACAGCGCCGGTGGAGGCCTGGCCAGCTACGAGCGCGGTGACGGCGGCAGGTCGCCGCGGGTGCCAGGCGCGACGGACGCGAGCCCTTCGATCGTGTCGGCCCGGTGCGACCCTCCCACCGCTACACCGCCGAGGGTGACGCGGTCGCACAGGTCGCCGTAGCGCTGCGCGACCTTCGCGCCGACCTCGTCGGGCTCGGCGCACACGGCGAAGGTCTCGAGCATCTCGTCGGTGACGAGCGTGCCCATCTTCGTCCACTCGCCCTGCTTCGAGAGTCGGTTGAGCTCTTCCTGGAGGTCGCCCCAACCGTGGAGCTCGAGGACGGGACGGTACGCGGGCGTGGACGCGTAGAACGCGATGCGCTGTCGGGTCGCTGCGGCGGCCCGGTCGTACTCCTCCTGCGTGTCGCCCGTGACGACGAAGTTCGGCGCCGCGATCTCGAACGACGGGCGCTCGCGCGTGGCGCGCTCGGCGCCGCGCTGGAGGGCGGGCATCGTGACCTCGCGCAGGTAGCGCTCGGTGGAGAACGGATGGACGAGCATGCCGTCGGCGACCTCGCCGGCGACCGCCGTCATGCCGGGGCCGACGGCGGAGAGGAACACGCGTGGGCGGCCGAAGTCGTGGCGGCCGGGCGAGAACGCCGGCGTCATCAGCGTGTGACGGTAGAAGTCGCCCTCGAAGCGCAGCGGCTCGCCCTCGAGCCAGCACGACCAGATCGCGTGCATCGCGAGCACGAACTCGCGCATGCGCGCCGCCGGCCTCGACCAGGGCATCGAGTAGCGGTTCTGGATGTGGGCGCGCACCTGCGAGCCGAGCCCGAGCACGAGCCGCCCTCCGGAGAGCTCCTGCAGGTCGTTGCCCACCGAGGCGACCGTCAACGGCGTGCGCGCGAACGCGACGGCGATCGCGGTGCCGATGTCGACGCGCGACGTGACCGCGGCGGCGACCGAGAGCGACACGAACGGGTCGTGGCCGGTCTCCGCCGACCAGAGCCCCGCGATGCCGGTGTCCTCCTCCTGAGGGGCGGACGACGCGATGTCGCGCAGCCGCCCGAGGTGGATGTCGAGCTTCACCGGCGTGCTCCTCCTCGGCCGCTCAGTTGAGGGCGGGCTCCCGGGGCAGCCCGAGCACCCGCTCGCCGATGATGTTGCGCTGGATCTCGTTGCTGCCAGCAGCGATCGTCCACACCCACGAGCCGAGGTGGTCGTTCAGGCTGCCGCCCGCACGTCCCCATTCGCCGGCGCCCGAGTCGGGTAGGACCGCGGCCCGCACGCCGCGGACCCGGGCCGCGAGGTCCGACAGGCGCTGCGACATCTCGCTGTAGAACAGCTTCAGGATCGAGCCTTCGGGCCCCATCTCGCCGTGGCGGATCAGCTTGCCCACCACCTGCTCGGCGAGCATGCCGAGCACCTCGATCTCGGCTGCACGGTCGCCGAGCTCGCTGCGAATGGCCGGATCCTCGATCGCGGTCCGACCGTTCTCGAGCGTCACCGTGGCAGCCTCGCGGCAGAGGCGCTCGATCGCCTTGGTGAGCTGGATGTAGTTGTCGATGATCATCGAGCCGCGCTCGGTCGACAGCGTCGTCTGCGCGATGCGCCACCCGTCGTTCTCCGCGCCGAGCAGGCAGTCGGCCGGCACGCGAACGTCGGTGAGGAAGATCTCGCAGAACTCGGAGGAGCCGGTCGCCTGCTTGATCTGGCGCACCTCGAGGCCGGGCAGGCTCATGTCGAGCATGAACACGCTGATGCCCTTGTGCTTCGGGGCCTCGGGATCGGTTCGTGCCAGCAGGAGGCACCACGACGCGTGGTGCGCGCCACTCGACCAGATCTTCTGGCCGTTGAGCACGTACGTGTCGCCGTCGCGCACTGCGCGGCACTGGAGCGACGCGAGGTCGGACCCGGCGTTCGGCTCCGAGAACCCCTGGCACCAGACCTCGCCCTGGAGGATCGCCGCGAGGTGCTCCTGCTGCTCTGGGGTGCCGTGCATGATGAGCGTGGCGGCCGCGTGGTGGAACCCGATCCCGCTGGCGGCCGGCGGGAAGTTGACCCGCTGGAACTCCTCCTTCAGCACCATCTGCAACGAGGAGTTGAGGCCCGCACCGCCGTACTCGACCGGCCAGTGCGGGGCGATCCAGCCGACGTCGCGCAGCTTCGCCGCGTGCTCCGCCATGAACGCCTGGCGTTCCTCGTCCTGGTCGGGCCCGAAGCGGTTCTGCCAGTCGCCCGGCGCGTTCGCCTCGGCCCAGGTGCGCACCTCCGTGCGGAAGGCGGCCATCTCGGGGGTGTCGAACTGCTCGACGTCCACGTCGAGTCCTCTCAGTCGGCGGCGCGTTGGCGCCGGGTCTGCTCGTCGATCAGGGCGGTGACGCGGTTGCGGATGTCCGTCGGCGGCTCGGGCAGCACGACCGGGCCACGTTCGCGCGACGCGAGCAGGATCGTGGCGCTGGCGTGGGTGTTGGGCTTGCCGCGCTGGTTGGTGCCGGTGATCTCGATGTCGATCGCCGGACCGACCTCGGCGTCGTGCTTCCTCGTCACCTTGCCCGTGTACCACGTGGTGTCACCGAAGAAGTTGAACCGCCGGAGCTCGTTGTGCGTGTGGTAGAGCCACGCGTCGTCGCCCATGAAGTTGGTGCAGTAGTGGGTCACCCACGCGCTGCGCATGGGCGAGATGTCGTACATGAGCGGCACGCCGACCTCCTGGGCCAGCTCCTGCTCCCAGTGCACGCGCTGGACGACGTCCCACGCGTTGAACCGGTTCTTGGTGTAGAAGCCCCGCATCCGCTTGCGGTTCTCGTACCCGAGCTTGAGCGCCGGGTTCCCGTACCCGAACCATCCGCCGCCCATGTGCTGGTTGATCATGTCGGTGACGGCCAACGGGCCCTTCACCATCGTCGGGAGCTCGTAGCCCTCCTCGACGTCCTCCCAGAACAGCGTGTCGGCGCCACGCCGGTACTCGTTCTCGTACGCCTCGTCGATCTCGGCGAGCTGGTCGTCGGTGTAGAACGCCGCCTCGTCGGCCGCGTACTTGTTGTCGCCTGTCGCCTTGCGGCGCTCGGCGTGGATCAGCCAGCCGTCGCCCATCCCCGTGATCTCGCCCCGCTGGTTCCACGACACGTGTCGGTTGGTGACGATGACGGAGCGGCCGGCGAACTCCGACTGCTTGTCCTCGACGTTGATGATCCCGCCCGCGCCGCCCGCGGTGTAGTCGCCGACGTAGAACGGCCGGAAGTGGTAGGAGTCGCCGCCCGACGCGAACAGCTGCACGCCGCGCAGCGCGCGCCGCGTCTCACGGTCGAACGCCTCGGGCGGGCGCTTGCCCAGGCGGCGCAGCCACGCGTCCTGCTCGGTGCCCAGGGGGACGTCGTCCTCGTCGCCGTACTCGGGCGGGATGTGGTCCCGGCCCGCGCGGGGGCCGCCGCCGGCGCCGAAGCCGGGGGGCGCGATCTGGGCGCCCCAGCGTGTGGTGATGCCGTACTCGGGGTCGCAGTACAAGGGGTTGTCGTCGCCGTAGCCGTGCGTGTGGTGGCGGATCGCGTCCGGTGACGTGACCGTCCACCACGGGAGCTGGCGCGTGCCGCTGCGCACCGTCGGGTTGGTGTACCCGATGCGCCGACGCATGAGCTCCACGCCCTCGTCGGTGATCTGGTTGCGTATCAGCTGCTCGGACTCGGCGGTGGCGCCTTCGCTCCGGCTCTCGTTTGTCGCGGTCATCGTGTGATCGTCCCTCCGGTGCGTGGTCGTGGGTTCAGTGGTGCGGACGGCGAACCGTCACGCCTTCGACGGCTCGGTCACGCCTGCTTGCTCGAGCACCGTCTCGATCAGTCGTTCCTGCTGGTTCCAGAGGTCGGTGAGGTAGACCTCGTCGAACTTCGCGCGCTTCCAGAGCAGGTGGCAGTCGTGCTCCCACGTGAAGCCGATCCCGCCGTGCGTCTGCACCGCGTCGCCGACGATGCGGCCGGCCGCCGAGCGGCAGAACGTGCCTGCCGCCGCGGACCGCCGGCGCGAGCCGTCGGGGTCGAGATCGAGGCCGGTGGCCGCACCCTCCACGGCGGCCTCCGCGCCCTGCTGGAGCACGAACATGTCGGCCAGCTTGTGCTTGATCGCCTGGAACGACCCGATGACCCGCCCGAACTGCACGCGCTCCTTGGAGTACTCCACCGACATGTCGAGCGCCCGGCCCGACGCGCCGACGGCGTCGGCGGCGAGCGCGATGGCGGCCACGTCGATGAAGTGGTCGATCAGAGCGCCGACGGCGTCGCCGCGGGCGAGCACGGCGTCGTCGCCCACCGACACGCCCGAGAACGTGACGTGCGCCAGCGGGCGGGAGCGGTCGATGGAGGGCACCGCCTCGACCGTGATCGTGGCGTCGGCCGCCACCGCTACGAGGAGCGGTGCACCGTCGGTGTCGTTGGCGCCGACGACGAACACGTCGGCGTCCCGGGCGTCGAGCACGTGGTGCGCGGTGCCGTCGAGCACGATGCCGCTCCCGCCGGTGGTGGCCCGCAGCTCGAAGGTGTCGCGGTGCACGCGGCCGCCCGGCGCGGTGACCGCCACCGTCGCGATCGTGCCGCCCTCAGCGAGCCCGGGGAGCCACCGCTTCGCCGCGGCCTGCTCCGGGGCAGAGGCGAGCAGCGTGGTGGCCAGCACCGCGCTCGACAGGAAGGGGCCGGGCGCGACGTGGGAACCGAGCTGCTGCAGGATGATCGACACCGGCACGAGCCCCGCCTCGAGGCCACCGTCGGCCTCGGGCACGAGCAGCGCGCACCAGCCGAGGTCGGCCATCTCTTTCCAGAGGCCCTGGTCGGACGCCGGCGGCTCCTCGGCCATCAGCGCGCGCACCGCACTCGAATCGGACCGGCGGTCGAGGAGCCCGCGGGCGGCGTCGCGCAGCGCGTCGAGTTCTTCGATGTCGAGTGTGCTCACGTCATGCTCCAGGTCGTCGGCCGTCCGTTGCGGCCGTGGGAGTGGGGGGCACGAGACCCTACCTCTCAGGATCGGACGAGCCCCGCCCGCGGCACCGGTGGTGCCCGCGTCGTTGCTACCGGGCGCGGTCGTGCGCCGTCAAGTTTGCTGCGGTCCGAGATGCCCCGGCCACGGGATCGCCGGGCCGTGGGATCGCCGCGCGCCGGACGCTATTGTCCCCCGCGTCAGCGGCGGGGCGCCGTGTCCGGCACCGGCGGGCTTGCCCGACGGCGCCGTCGGTGAGTCGGTGAAGGGACGGGGACGTCAACATGGTGGAAGAGGTCACGGACGGCGCGCTGCTGGTCGAGCGTCCGGTGGAGCATGTGGTGGTGCTC
>JBEVLJ010000026.1:0-3673 GCA_040509195.1 Acidimicrobiia bacterium | reverse complement strand
AGACCACACCCATGACGACGAGGTAGGCGGCGTTCAGGAGCATGGTCCAGCTGAGCTGGCCGAGGATCAGGCCGCGTTCGAGGGCGACGCCCTGGTACAGCGGCGTGAGCCGCACGACCACTTGCAGCGCGTCGGGGTACTGCGTGATCGGGAAGAACGTCGCGGAGAACAAAAACATCGGGATGATGAACATGTTCACCTTGTCGAAGTCGAGCCACGACCGCATGTACGTCGTGCCGAGAATCCCCGCGGCAGCGAAGGCGAAGCTGATCAGCAGCGCAGCCGGCAATGCGAGCACCGCCCACCACGACGCCACCAACCCGAACAGCAACATCGTCACGAGGAACGCGGCCGACGTGATCACGCCGCGCACGAGCGCCCACGTGGTCTCCCCGACGCCGATGTCGCGCACGCCGAGCGGCGTTGCGACCATCGCATCGAACGCATGGGAGTACTTGAGCTTGAAGTAGAAGTTGAACGTGGTGTCGAAGATCGCACCGTTCATCGCGGCCGACGCGAGCAGACCCGGCGCGACGAACTGCTTGTAGGTGACGAGCTCGCCGTTCGGGCCCGGCACCTTGCCAACGAGCGCGCCCACCCCGATGCCGATCGACAACAGGTACAGCGCGGGCTCGACCAGCCCGCTCGCGAACAGATACCAGCGGCGGAGGTAGACCCGCTGGTTGCGTTCCACGACTCGCCACGGCTCGCGCCCCAACATGCCGGGAAGCAGCCGCACCCACCACGGAATGCTCGGCGCGTCGCGCATGTCCTCGACGGCCGTCATCTGGTGAGCACCCTGCGGAACGCGCGAGTGCCGAACCACGCGCCGGCACCCACGAACCCGACCAGCACCACGACGTGAACGGCGACTGCCGCGAGCGTGTTGGCACCGGCGGCGCCGCCCGTCGTCGCGCCACGGCACAGCTCGACCGCGTGCCACAGCGGCGAGAACACCGCGAGCCACTCGATCGCATCGGGCAGCTGGCTCACCGGGAAGAACGTGCCGGAGAACAGGAACAGCGGGAAGATGCCGAGCCGCATGATGAGCGCGAACGAGGCGTCGTCGTCGCGCCCGATGGCCCACGCCGACAACGGTGCCGCGATCGCGAGGGCGCCGAGCACCGCGGCAGGGATGGCGAGCACGCCCCACACCGACTCGACGCCGCCCATCACCGACGCCACCACGAGGAACACCGCCGCGTTGAACGCGCCGCGGATCACACCCCACAAGAGTTGACCGAGGTACACGTCGGACGACTCGACGGGCGTGGACACCGCGGCGTGGTACGAGCCGACCCACTTCACGCCGCCGAGCACCGGCCAGAGCGACTCCCCCGCGGCATTCATCACGAGGCTCGCAGCCAGCAGGCCCGGCGCAACGAACGCGAGGTAGCTCACGCCCTGCACGTTGCCCGAGCTCTGGTCGATCAGGTCGCCGAGTCCGACGCCCATCGCTGCCAGGTACAACACCGGCGCGACGAAGGCGGAGAACACCGACCCGCGCCAGATCCGCTTCCACACGATCCACTCGCGCTCGATCATCCGCAGCACCTGCGTGCTCGACGGCGTCTGCCCGCTCACCATCGATCAGTCCTCGAGCAGCGAACGGCCGGTGAGGATCAAGAAGACGTCCTCGAGCGTGCTCCGACGCGTGTACGCCGACTCCATCTCGATACCGTGTGCGTGCACGACCGGCTCGATCGCGTCACCGTCGTCGGCGTAGACGAGCAGACGGTCGGGCAGCGCCTCGATGCGCGCCGCGAGATCTCCGAGTCGCGCGTACGCGTCGTCACGCGCGTCGCCGTCGTGAAACCTGATCTCGACGACCTCACGCGTGGAATGGCGCGCGATGAGCTCGCGTGGAGATCCTTCGGCGACGATCTGCCCGCCGTCCATGATCACGAGCCGATCGCAGAGTTGCTCCGCTTCGTCCATGTAGTGGGTGGTGAGCACGAGCGTGACGCCTTGCCGCTTCAGTTGGTAGAAGCGCTCCCACAGCAGGTGGCGCGCCTGCGGATCGAGACCGGTCGTGGGCTCGTCGAGCAGGATCATCTCGGGTTGGTTGATCAACGCCCGCGCGATCGTGAGACGACGTTTCATTCCGCCCGACAGCGGGTCGACGCGGTCGTCGCGTCGGTCGGTGAGGTGCATGAACTCGAGCAGCTCGGTGGCGCGTCGGCGGATCTCCGTGCGCGGCAACCCGAAGTAGCGCCCATAGATCAGCAAGTTGTCGAACACCGTGAGCTCGGTGTCGAGGCTGTCTTCCTGCGGCACCGAGCCGAGCCGGCTGCGGATCTCGGGACCGTGGCTGGTGGTGTCGAGCCCGAACACCGAGAGGTTGCCGCTCGAAAGCGGCGAGACGCAACCGATCATGCGCATCGTCGAGGTCTTGCCCGCGCCGTTCGGGCCGAGGAACCCGAAGGCTTCACCCGGCTCAACCTGGAAGTTGATGCCGTCGACCGCGACGAAGTCGTCGAACTGCTTGGTGAGGCCCTTGCCCTCGATCAATGCCACGAGGGGCGACCCTATCGGCCGTTTTCGTGCGGGCCCCAGGCAATTCGCCCCAGGCTGCGTTCGTCAGGATGCGCGCTCCGCCTCGAGCCCACGCGCGGCGGCGGAGAGCACCGCGCGCAACGACGCCGTGATGATGTTGGGGTCGGTGCCAATGCCCCAGCGCGTGTTGCCGTCGCCGTCGACGGTCTCCACGTAACACACGGCGGTCGCGTCAGCGCCGCGACCGAGCGAGTGCTCGTGGTAGTCGACGACGTCGAGACCGAGGTCGACGACGGCTTCGAGCGCGTGCACGAACGCGGCGATCGGGCCGTTGCCTTCACCGGTGAGCGTGCGCGCCTCGCCATTCACGGCGACCTGCGCGGTGATCGTGGTGACGTCGTCGTCACGGGTGATCAGCTCGTGGGAGCGCAGCACGAGCGGCGAGGTGTCCGGGAGATAGATCTCCTGGAAGTGGTCCCACATCTCGACGGGCGAGATCTCGGTGCCGGTGTCTTCGGCGACGGCCTGGATCGTCTTCGAGAACTCGATCTGCAAGCGACGCGGCAGGGAGAAGCCGTGCTCCATCTCCATGATGTAGGCGACGCCACCCTTGCCCGACTGGCTGTTCACGCGGATGACGGCCTCGTAGGTGCGGCCGACGTGCGCCGGGTCGATCGGCAGGTACGGCACACCCCAGTACTCGTAGTCGCGCCCGCGGCCGGCCGCTTCCGAGTCGGCGTACAACGCGGAGAAGCCTTTCTTGATCGCGTCTTGGTGCGAACCCGAGAACGCGGTGTACACGAGATCACCCACGTACGGGTGACGTTCGTGCACCGGCAGACGGTTGCAGTACTCCGCGGTGCGGCGCAGCGCGTCGATGTCGGTCACGTCGAGCTCCGGGTCGATGCCCTGACTGAACAGGTTCATCGCCAACGTCACGATGTCGACGTTGCCGGTGCGCTCACCGTTGCCGAACAAGCAGCCCTCGACACGATCCGCGCCCGCCAACACGCCGAGCTCGGCCGCCGCGACCGCGCACCCGCGGTCGTTGTGCGGGTGCAGCGACAGCACGATCGCGTCGCGGTGCTCGACGTTGCGCAGGAACCACTCGATCGTGTCGGCGTAGATGTTCGGCGAGTACATCTCGACGGTCGCCGGCAGATTCATGATGAGCGGA
>JBEVLJ010000025.1:0-5156 GCA_040509195.1 Acidimicrobiia bacterium | reverse complement strand
CCCAAGGGATGTGTGCGTGTCCGTCCATGGAAGGCCGATGACGCAGATCTTTCATCACCCACAACGGACGATTCAGTGGGCGAAGCTCTTGCGGTGCTCAGACCCGGGCAGGGGCTGATCGAGCTGCTCCAGGTAGGCCACATGGCGTTGCAGGTCGGCGACCAGGAGATCCGAGAGGTCACGCGAGAACCCGTTGCGGATCACGACCCGCAGCGCGGCGAGATCCTGGCGGTTCTCGGGGAACGTGTAGGCCGGCACGAGCCAGCCGCGGTCGCGCAGCCGCTCCGACACGTCGAACACCGAGTACTTGAGGTCGGGGTCCTTCAGCGCGAAGGCGAACACCGGCAGTTCGCTGCCGTCGGTGAGCAGCTCGAACGGGCCGAGCGCGGCGATCGCGTCGGCCGTGTACCGGGCCACATCGCGTGACGTCTGTTGCACGCGGCGGTAGCCGTCGAAGCCGAGGCGCAGGAAGTTGTAGTACTGCGCGGCGACCTGGTTGCCGGGGCGCGAGAAGTTGAGTGCGAACGTCGGCATGTTGCCGCCGAGGTAGTTCACGTTGAACACGAGGTCTTCCGGCAGGGCGCCGGGATCGCGCCAGATGATCCAACCGACGCCCGGGTACACGAGCCCGTACTTGTGGCCCGACGCGTTGATCGACTGCACGCGCGGGAGGCGGAAGTCCCATTCGAGATCCGGGTCGATGAACGGGGCGACGAATCCGCCTGATGCGCCGTCGACGTGCACGGGGATGTCGAGGCCGGTCTCCGCCTGGAGCGCGTCGAGCGCGTCGCAGATGCCCTTGATCGGCTCGTAGGAGCCGTCGAAGGTCGAGCCGAGCACCGCCACCACGCCGATCGTGTTCTCGTCGCATGCGGCGCGCGCCGGCTCCGGCGTGAGGTGGTACGTGGTGCCTTCCATCGGCACCAGACGCATCTCGACGTCCCAGTACCGACAGAACTTCTCCCAGCACACCTGCACGTTGGCGCCCATCACCATGTTCGGTCGGTCGCTCGGCTTGCCGGCTGCCTTCTGACGGTCGCGCCACCGCCACTTGAGCGCCATGCCCGCGAGCATCGCCGCCTCGCTGGACCCGGTGGTCGACGTGCCGGTGGCCTCGTCTTCGTCGGGCGAGTTCCAGAGCCGGCTCAACATGTTCACGCAGCGCTGCTCGAGCTCCGCGGTGCGCGGGTACTCGTCCTTGTCGATCATGTTCTTGTCGAACGTCTCGGCCATCAGGCGGTCGGCCTGCGGCTCCATCCAGGTGCCGACGAACGTGGCCAGGTTGAGCCGCGCGTTGCCGTCGAGCATGAGCTCGTCGCGCACGAACTGATACGCGGTGTCGGGATCCATCTCCAGCGCCGGCATCGTGTGCCGCGGGGCCCGCCCTGCCTCGCCCGGCCGCGAGTACATCGGACTCAAGAGCAGCGGTGTGAGATCCTCGACGAGCTTCTTGTGCAGGGCCATGGTGCTCCTCATCCTGGAGAGCGCGGGCTGGAGGGCTGCGGCCCATTCAATCGGTCAGGGCACGCGCCCGCATCATCCGCTGGGGGTGAATCCGTCGGCAACTCCTCGCGTGTGCACGGCGAGCGCGGACCGGCGAGGATGTCACGGCTCTCGACGAGAGCTTCGACACGCGCAGACGAATGGAGCGACCGTGCCGTACGGATCCCACAGCACTCCAACGCCAGTGGAGCGGTGGCTCGAAGCGCGCTTCCCCGGGTACCGGTTCGGCGCGGTGCTCGCCCTGCTGTTCGCCACCTTCGTGTTCATGGCTTCGGGGGTCGACGGCGCATGGGCGCGGGTCGTGACCGTCGGGCTCCAGGGCCTCACGTTGCTCGCGGCGCTGCTCGCTTCGCGCACCGGGCGACACCTGTTCCGGCTCGCCTCGGTCGTGGTGCTGCTCGCGTTCATCTCGACGGTGGCGTCGGCCTTCTACTCCGGCAGCGACGGCATGGACGGTGTGTTCTTCCTGCTGAACGTCCTGCTCGTGGCCGCCGCGCCGGTGGTGATCGGACGCGCCTTGTGGCGCCGGCAGGTCGTCGACATCCACACCGTGCTCGGCGCGATCTGCATCTACGTGCTGATCGGGATGCTCTTCGCCTTCATCTACGCGTCGATCGGCTTGATCGGCAACGAAGCGTTCTTCGTCCAGACCGGCGACGCCAACATCGCCGACTTCCTCTACTTCGCGTTCATCACGCTCACCACCGTCGGGTACGGCGACTTCACCGCCGCGCACGGCCTCGGTCGGGCACTGTCGTCGGTGGAAGCCCTGCTCGGGCAGATCTACCTGGTCACCGTGGTGGCCGTGCTCGTGAGCCGCATGGCGCACGGCGTGCGCTCGCCGTCGCGCGACGACCCGGATGCCGACACCCCACCCGAGCCCGACTGACGGGATCGGGGCGTTCACCCGCTTCGGGTGATGGCTTCCGCGGCGAGTGGTGCCAACATGAGGCATGGCCAGCACCGCGACACCCGACTCCGAAGCCCCGGTCGAACATCTGGACCCTGACGTCCGCTCGGCGATCGGGCGGGCCGCTCGACGCTCGGTTCCGAGGTCGAGCCATGCAGTGTGGGAACCGTCGGCGATCCGCGCTCATCCCGGTGATCTGCTCGCGGCGCAGGAAGTCACCCGCGTCGCTGACCTCGTGCCGCTGCGCCACGAGCGCATGCTGGTGTCGCCGTTCACCTTCTACCGCGGCGCGGCCGTGGTGATGGCCGCCGATCTCGCCGCGAGCCCGAACTCCGGCCTCCTCGTGCAAGCAGTGGGCGACGCGCACCTGGCCAACTTCGGTGGGTTCGCATCTCCCGACCGCGAGCTGGTGTTCGACATCAACGACTTCGACGAGACCAGCCCCGGACCGTTCGAGTGGGACCTCAAGCGGCTCGGCGCGAGCTTCGAGATCGCAGCACGGTCGCGCGAGATGTCGTCGAAGGTCGCGCGCGAGAGCGTGCTCGCAGTGTCGCGTGCGTACCGCGAGGCGATGCAGCAATTCGCGGGCATGACGAACCTCGAGGTCTGGTACTCCCGCCTCGACGCGAAGCAAGTGCTCGACCGTTGGCGGTCGCAGGTGGCCACGAGCGACGCGAAGCGCCTCGAACGGATGACGGCCAAGGCCCAGGGCAAGGACAGCATGAAGGCGTTGACGAAGCTCACCGAGCGCGTCGACGGCGAGTTCCGCATTCGCAACGACCCGCCGGTCGTGGTTCGCATCGACGACTTGTTCGGCAGCGACCACGATGCGGCCGAGATCAACGAATGGCTTCGGGATCGCTTCCGCGTCTATCGCAACAGCCTGGCTCCCGATCGTCAGCACCTGCTCGAGAGCTACCGGCTGGTCGACTTCGCCCGCAAGGTCGTCGGCGTGGGCAGCGTCGGCACTCGGTGTTGGATCGGGCTGATGTTCGGCAAGGACGACGACGATCCGCTCTTCCTGCAGATCAAGGAAGCCGAAGCCTCCGTGTTGGAAGCGCATGCCGGGCCGAGCCCGTACGGCAATCACGGCCAGCGCGTCGTGGAAGGGCAGCGCTTGTTGCAGGCGGCGAGCGACATCCTGCTCGGCTGGGTCCGCACCGCCGGCGTCGACGGGGTCGAGCGCGACTTCTACGTGCGTCAGCTTTGGGACTGGAAGCTCTCGGCCGACCTCGACAACATCTCGCCGGACGTGCTGCGGGTCTACGCGCAGATGTGTGGCTGGACGCTCGCACGCGGCCATGCCCGCTCGGGCGACCGTCTCGCGATCGCGGCCTACCTCGGTTCCAGTGACGTGTTCGACCGCGCGCTCGCCGACTTCTCCTCCGCGTACGCCGACCAGAACGACCGCGACTACGAAGCGGTGAAGGCACAGCTCGCCGCCTCCAAATGAGCGAGTTCGGCGATCGGTCGCGCGCCTAGGCCTCGATCGTGGTCGCGTCGGCTTCGACGAGGTTCTTCTGGTCCATGTAGTACAGCAACGCGAGCGACGGCACGATCACGATCGCGGCGACCACGAACACCGCGAGGATCGTCGCGAGCGTCGGATCCGGAGCCGCGGCGTCTTCCACGGTCATCGTGGTCGGCAGGATGTAGGGCCACTGCGCCACGCCCCAGCCCACGACCACGCTGGCGACTGCGGCCATCGCGAGGACGCGCGCACCGCGATGCGAATGGCGCAGGAGCAACACCATCGATCCGATGCCGCCGATTGCCGAGAGGATCACGAGCGGCAACGCGCGCGACGTGAGGCCGTCGAACACGTAGCGAGAGTCGTCGTAGAGCACGTACACGCCGGCTGCCGCCACCGCCCCCGCGACGATCGACGACACGATCGCGCGACGACGGAAGTACTCGACCATGTCGTCGTGACCGAGCCGATGCGCGTCCCAGACGAGGTAGACCGCGGAAAGGAACGCGCACACGACGACCGCGAGCACGCCACCGAGGATCGACGACGAATTCACCCAGCTCGTCCACGGGTCGCCGGCCTTGCCGCCGGCCGGCACGCGTCCCGAGGCGATCGCGCCCGCCACCGCACCCATGCAGTACGGCACGAGCACCGACGACAGCGCGAACGCGGCGCCGAAGTTGCGTTGGCTCGAGAGGCGCGTGACCTCCTTGCGGAACGCGAAGCTCGACCCACGCAACACGATGCCGAGCGCGGCGAGGCTGAGTGGCACGAACAACGTGAGGGTGATGGACGCGAACGCTTCGGAGAAACCCGTCCACAACACCACGAGCACGAAGATCAACCACACGTGGTTGGCCTCCCACACCGGCCCGATCGCGTGACTGATCACCGAACGCGGCCGTGCTCCTCGGTGCGCGCCACCGGCGATCAAGTCCCAGAACCCCGCACCGAAGTCGGCACCGCCGAACAACGCGTACGCGGTGATGCCGAACATGAGGACGACCGCCACCGCGTCAGTCATCGTGCGCTCCGGTGGACGAGCTGGCCGGCGAGCGCGGGCCGTACGGCCCGTCGAGCTCGACCTCGTCGCCCTGCGCGCGGAAGCGTCGGCTCATCGTGCGCAACACCAACACGAGCGTGATCGCGACGCCGAGGTAGAGCGCGACCACCGCGAGGAACGTGATCCAGACACCGGTGTTGCCGGTCGCCCCCTGCGCCACCTTCATGTAGCCGACCACGATCCACGGTTGTCGGCCGACCTCGGTGACC
>JBEVLJ010000024.1:0-8806 GCA_040509195.1 Acidimicrobiia bacterium | reverse complement strand
TCGATCTGGAAGAACGGGTTGAGCTTGCGGATCGCCCACGCCGCGAGATGTTGCGTGGGCGTGTGCTGCACGTCGCCGTCGAGCAGGCGACCCCACGCGGCGAAGTTCATCGACAAGCGATCAACGCCGCGGTCCTTCAGCTCGATCGCGGTGTGCGCGATGAGGAACTCGACGATGCCGTTCGGCGCACCCGGATCGTGGCGCATGAGGTCGAGCGTGTATCCGTGATCGCGTCCGTACGCGGGCACCAACCGCAGGAAACCGCTCGGCTCTTGCTGTTCGTTGAACGCGACGCACAGCAGGAACTCGGGGTTCGCGCCAGTGACGTCTTGCGCGAGGTCCATCGTGAACCCGCGTTCGGGGTTCGTGCCGCGCCAACGTTCGCTGATCGCGTTGAGCGCCGCGATCACGTTGGGGGTGGCCGTGGCCTCCGACAACACGCGGAACGTGTGTGTGTGGTCGACGCGTCGCACCGCTTGGCGGACGCTGCGCGACGCGGGCGTGTCGAGATCGAAGCGCTTGCAGTGAATGATTGCTTCGTCGCCCAGGTAGATGTGGCGCAACCCGCGCGACGAGTACAAGGGAAGGTCCGACTCGCGCACTGCGAGGAATCCGGGTTGCCATGCGCGCGCTCGGCAGAACGCGAGGAACTCGTCGACCACGAGCGGGATCGACTCGGGTCGCCCGATCGGGTCGCCGGCCACGAGCCCGTGGCCACCCATGTAGGTGTACGCGATCATCGCTTCTCCGTCGGAGGCGAAGAAGAAGCTCTTGTCGTCGCGCAAGGCGAAGTACGCGAGGGTGTCCCACCCGTAGCTGCGCACGATGCGCTCGGCCTCGTCCCAGTCGTCTTCACGATGGGGCGTCTGCGCGGTGAGCGGGCGGAACAGCAGCCAGAGCAGGCCCACGAGCCCGAGCACACCGAACGCGAGCAGCGCCGCCGGGTAGAGGTGGTTGAAGTAGCGGTTCTCGTATGTGTACGGGCCGGAGACGCCGACGAGGCCGAGCGTGACCGTCTCGAATGCACCGCCGACGGTGAGTGACGGCGAGAGGTGGTCGCGTTCCACGACCAACGCGAGGATGCCGACGCTGTAGACGATGCCGAGATACATCGGGATCGCGCGCAGCAAGCGTAAGGCCGAGGGCGGATCGGAGGGCGCGTTGAACCGGTCTCGGAACGAGACGAGCAACACGAAGACGAGCCCGGTGTACGCAGCGGCGAAGGGATGTGGACCCTTCACCAGGTGCATCACGAACGCGATGCCGGTGACGGTGGTGGCGAGCAACCACGCGCGATGTTTGCGGCGCGACAGCTGATCGGCGGCGAACAGCAACACCATGCCGAGCAACATCACGGTCACGTGGCCCGACACGCGTGGCCACAACGGCAGGAAGTCGTCGCGCAGCGGCTCGGCGCCGCGGTGCATCCACGGCACCAGCGACGCGATCGCGAGGATGCCGCTGAACGCGACCAGCCAGGCGATCGCGCGGACCGGCAATCGAGACGGCTGCGGCGGCGGCGGGGGCGCGGTGGTGAGCGCGAGCACCGTCGCCGCCATCTCGGGGGGTTCGCCGTTGTGGGAGAACTCTGCGGGCGAGTCGTCGTTCGAGTCGCGCGTGAGCCCACCCATGCCCGGTTCCGGGCGGAGGGTGGGGAAGAGGATCACCTCGCGGATGCTCGGCGTGCCGGTGAGGTACATCACCAGCCGGTCGATGCCGATGCCGAGTCCGCCGGTGGGTGGCAGGCCGTACTCGAGCGCGCGCACGTAGTCGAGGTCGACGTCGCCCGCTTCCGCGTCGCCGTCGGCCTTCGCCTGCGCTTCGTTCTCGAACCGCTCGCGCTGATCGACCGGGTCGTTGAGCTCGCTGTACGCGTTCGCGAGCTCGTGGCCGGCGATCACCAGCTCGAAGCGCTCGGTGAGGGTGGGGTCGTCGCGATGCGCGCGCGCCAACGGCGACACCTCGCGCGGGTGGTCGAGCACGAACGTGGGCTGGTCGATCTTGTACTGCACGATCTCGTCGTAGATCGCGTTGGTGAGCTTGCCGCTGCCCCACGTGGGCTCGTACTCGAGGTTGAGCCCGTCGAGCACCTTGCGCGCTTCCTCCACCGGCATCGCGGGGTTGATGTCGACGCCGACGATCTCCTTGATGAGCTCGACCATCGTGGCGCGCCGGAACGGCGGCGTGAAGTTCAGGTCGACGCCGGCGTACGTGACCTTCAGGTCGGGGAGCAGCGGCGTGGCCGCGTCGACGATGATCCCCTCGGTGAGGTCCATCATGTCGTGGTAGTCACCGAACGCCTGGTACGCCTCGAGCATCGTGAACTCGGGGTTGTGCACGGTGTCGGTGCCCTCGTTGCGGTACACGCGGCCGATCTCGTACACGCGGTCGAGCCCGCCCACGATGAGTCGCTTGAGGTGCAGCTCGAGCGCGATGCGCAGATAGAGGTCGATGTCGAGCGCGTTGTGGTGCGTGATGAACGGCCGCGCCGTCGCGCCGCCTTGGATGGTCCCGAGCGTCGGGCCTTCGACTTCGACGAAGCCCTTGGCTTCGAGGTGCTTGCGCACGCTCGCGATGATCTGGATGCGCGCCAAGGCGATGCGGCGCGCGTCGTCGTTCATCACGAGGTCGAGGTAGCGCTGGCGGAACCGCATGTCGGTGTCGCTCAGGCCGTGCCACTTGTCGGGCAGCGGCCGGATCACCTTCGACAGCAGCTCGCACGTGGCGACCTTGATCGACAGCTCGCCGCGCCGCGTGGTCATCACCGTGCCGGTGATGCCGACCCAGTCGCCGCGGTCGAGTCGGTCGAACGCCTCGTGCGCGGCCTCGCCGATGCCGTCGGTGCTCACGAAGAGCTGGATGTCGCCGTCGCGATCCTGAAGCGTGGCGAAGCTGAGCTTCCCCTGACGGCGCAGCAGCATCACGCGGCCCGCGATGCTGACCTCTTCTTGGGTCTCGGTGCCGGCCTCGAGATCGGGGTGCGCGGCGCGGATCGCGCCGGCCGTGGTGCTGCGGTCGAAGCGCACCGGGTACGGCTCGACCCCCTGGGCACGCAGGTCGTCGAGCTTCTGCAACCGCATTCGCCGCTGCTCGGCGACGAAGGCCGACGTGAACCCGGCCTCTTCCTCTTCTCCGGGTGCTTCCGCTGGTTCACCGGGTGCTTCCGCTGGTTCACCGGGTGCTTCCGCTGGTTCACCGGGTGCTTCCGCAGGCTCTCCCGCAGACCCAGCTTCGGGAGCGGCGGCAGGTGCGTCGGATGGGGTCGCAGGCGTCTCGGCAGGCTCCGTGCCTTGTGTTTCCTGGTCGTCCGGCATCCGAGCGAGGCTACTTGTGAGCCAGTGTGCGGCGCGTGTCTGTTCGCCATGGTTCTCGTGAATGCTGCTGTGGCTGGTGTTGGCGGTGTTACCTTCGGGTGATGCCAGCGACCTCGACGCGGCGCAAGGGTCGTTCGCGCGCCTCCAGCCGTTCCCGCAAGCGCAGCACCACCCGCAGGGCGTCGGCGCGCTCGACCGCGAAGTCGCGGGCGACCCGCTCCGAGCCCACCGCGCTGGCCCGCACCCGCGATGCCGCCGGACGCCAGCTCGCCGGCCACCGGGCCGACGCCCTCGCAGTCGGGCTCGTCGTCGTGGGGGTCCTGGTCGCCCTTGGTCTCTGGACCAACCTGGCCGGGCCGATCGGTGACGGAGTCGCGGATGGCCTCGGCGCCGCCTTCGGCCGCGCCCGCGTGGCGCTCCCCGTCGCCTGCATCGCCTTCGCGCTCCTCCTGTTGTGGCCCAAGCGCGCGGGCTGGTCGGGATCGGAGATCGATCTCGACGCGGGCGACGCCACGCGCGAAGATCTGCGTGCCTCCGACGAGCGCGCCACCATCCGCATCGCCATCGGAGCGTTGCTCCTGATCGTTGCCGACGTCGGCATCCTCGCCCTGGCGTACGGCCGTCCTGCGATCGACGGTTCGGTCGACGCGTTGCGCGACGCCGGCGGATACGCCGGTGCCGCGCTCACCACGCCGCTCGTCGCAGGCACCGGCGTGGTCGGCGCCGCCGTCATCCTCGGCGGGCTCGCGCTCCTCGGCGCGCTGCTCGCGCTCGGCCTTTCACTCCGCACGATCGTGCGTGCCTCGGCGACCGGCGCGTCGACCACGACCGCGTGGTTGCGTGTCGTGCTCGCGCCGAGCCCGAGTGACGCCAGCGGCATCGATGGCGACGGTGACACAGCCATCACCCCTGCCGCCGACGACCTGCCACCGGTGTTCGACCTCGAATCGTTGCCGGCAATCGAGCCGGCACCGGTCGTTGCGCCGGAGCCCGAAACCGACCCCGAGCCAGTGGTGGCCGAGATCGTCGAACCCGTCGTCGACCTCGTTGAAGAGCCCGGTGGCCAGTTGGTCATCGAGCTCGGCGACGACGCGGCGGCGCGTCATGGCGACTGGAAGCTGCCGCCCACCAACCTCTTGAAGCGCGGTTCCAACAAGGAGCTCGACCGCGGGGTCGTGGAAGAAGGTGGTCGCGTCCTCGAGGCCACGCTCGCGCACCACGGCGTGGAGGCGAGGCTCGTCGGCACGACCATCGGCCCCACCGTCACGCGTTACGAGCTCGAGCTCGGCCCCGGCGTGAAGGTGAACCGCATCACGAACCTCGGTCACGACATCCAATACGCGATGGCGTCGCTCGACGTGCGCATTCTCGCCCCGATCCCGGGCCGCAGCGCGGTCGGCGTAGAGGTACCGAACCGCGAGCGCGTGATCGTCACCCTGGGCGACGTGCTCGCCGCACCTGAAGCCGCGCGCGCCGCCACCGGTCTTGGCGTCGGACTCGGTCGCGACATCGCGGGCAAGTCCGTGATGCTCGACGTCACCACGCTGCCGCACGTGTTGATCGCCGGCGCGACCGGCGCCGGCAAGTCGAGCTGCATCAACTCGATCGTCACGTCACTGTTGATGCGCTACACGCCCGACGAGGTACGCCTCATCCTCGTCGACCCCAAGCGCGTCGAGCTCGGTGCGTACAACGATCTGCCCCACCTGCTCACCGAGGTGGTCACCAACCCCAAGAAGGCAGCGAACGCACTCGACTGGGCCGTGCGTGAGATGGACATGCGCTACGAGCTGCTCGCGGAAGTCGGCGTGCGCGACATCACCGGCTACAACGCGATGTTCGATCGTGGTGAGCTGCCCACCAAGGACGAGCCCGACCCCGCGACCGGTCGCGGCTACGAGCGTCTGCCCTACATCGTGATCGTCGTCGACGAGCTCAACGACCTGATGATGGTCGCGGCGCGCGACGTGGAAGCGAGCATCTGCCGCATCGCGCAGATGGCGCGCGCCGTCGGCATCCACCTCATGATCGCGACGCAGCGTCCGTCGGTCGACGTGATCACCGGTGTGATCAAGGCCAACGTGCCGAGCCGCATGGCGTTCTCGGTGAGCAGCCTCGCCGACTCGCGCGTCATCCTCGACCAGGCCGGCGCCGAGAAGCTGATCGGCCAGGGCGACATGCTGCTCGTCGCGGCGGGATCGGGTCGTGCGCAGCGCATCCAGGGTTCGTGGGTCGACGAGGAGTGCGTGCGCAAGGTCGTGGCGCACTGGCGTCGGCAGTCGATCGTGCCCACCTACGTGGAAGGGATCGCGGGCGACGACACCGCGGGCGGCCCCGGCGGCGGTGCCGTGGATCCTGCCGACACCGACGACCTCCTCGCAGAAGCGATGGAGCTCGTCGTCCGCAGCGGGCTCGGCTCGACGAGCATGTTGCAGCGCAAGCTCCGCGTCGGCTTCGCGCGGGCCGGTCGTCTCATGGACCTGCTGGAGCGGCGGGGCGTGGTCGGACCGTCGGAGGGCTCGAAGGCCCGGACGGTCCTGATGAGTGTCGAAGAGTTCGAGGAGATGCACGAACGCGCCTGACTGGCGCTCGTGGACATCTGTCACACCAGCACCCTTTGGGCGCAACTCAAGCGCGGCCCATTCCCTGCCGACACCCGGACGTGACCAGGCCGCGTGCCACCCGACGGCGACTCGTCGTTCGTGGCGTCCGAGGAGAAGCTGCGTGCTGAGGAACTTCAGCTTTCGATCCAAGCTGCTGCTGATTCTTTTCGTGCCGTTCTTGGCCCTGGTCGTGATCGCGGGTGCTGGTCTGCGCGACCGATTCACCGTGCTGCGCGCCCAGGAGCAGTACGGCAACCTCGAACAGCCGTTTGCCCAGTTGCGTGACCTGACCAGCGCGTTGCAACACGAAGCGGTCGTCAACCAGTGGTATCTCAACAGCTCCCACGACGGCGCCGTTCCGATCGCCAACGCACGCGCGGTGACCGATGCGGCGATCGCGAACTTCCGGCGTGGCGAAGCACAGTTCCGCTCCACTGGCATCGGCGTCGCGAGCGCCCATGCACTCGAGCAAGTCGACGCCGGCCTCGCGCAGCTCACCAAAGAGCGCAAGCGCATCGATGGTCAGGGCGTCGAGTCGGTGACGCCACCGCTGCTGCTGCTCACGACCAACGACCACGTCCTCGATTTCGGTCAGGAGGTCGCGCGAGAGCTGCACGACCCGGCGATCTCGGCCTCGGTGGCCGGGGTGTTCGCGCTGCAACAGGAGCAGACGGCCCTCGCACGGGAAGCGTCGGCAATCCTGCCTCTGCTCGCGACGGGTGATCAGTCAGGGTTCTCGTCGTGGGTCCGAGCCATTGCCGCCGAGGGCCGGAACCGTCAGCAGTTCCTCGCCACCGCAGACATCGCCGACGTGAACGCGTTCCAGGCCGCAAGCGAGCGTACGGGCACTGCTCCCAACCTTCTCCGCCCGACCGACGCGGTGGATCAACTGCCGACCGCCTTCCCCGACAAGCAGAGCTTGACCACCCCGGCGGCCTACTTCTCGTCGTACCAGCGCCAGTCGAAGGTCCTCGACAACGCGACCGCCGCGGTGACCGCCGGGATCTCGCAACGATCGACGGCGTCGTCGAAGAGCGCTCGCGAGGACGTGTGGATCTACGGCGGACTCGCCGTGTTCGCGATGCTGCTCACGGTCGCGCTCACGTGGCTCGTCGCCCGCGCCGTGGTGCGACCGCTGCGCAAGCTGACCGACGGCGCGCGCGAGATCTCGCAACAGCAGCTGCCGCAGCTCGTCGAGCAGCTCCGAGTGGGTGGCGACGTGTCGCACATCGAGCTCACCCACATCGATGTTTCGTCGGACGACGAGATCGGCGACCTCGCGCGAGCGTTCGAAGACGTGCAGGCGGTGACCATCGACGTCGCGCAAGAGCAGTCGCGTCTGTTGCGCAAGGGCATGGGCGACCTCTTCGTGAACCTGGCCCGCCGGAACCAGAGCTTGCTCGAGCGTCAGCTCGAGCTCCTCGACGACCTCGAGCGCAGCGAACACGACCCCGCCGCGCTCGACTCGCTGTTCAAGCTCGACCACATGGCCACTCGCATGCGTCGGAACGCCGAGAGTCTGCTGGTGTTGTCGGGTGCGGAGCAGCCTCGTCAATGGCAACAGCCGATCGCGCTGATCGACGTGGTGCGCGCCGCGGCCGCCGAGATCGCCGACTTCCCGCGGGTGGAGCTCGTCGGCATCGACCAGAACCTCGCGATCACCGGTCGCGCCGTCGCCGACGTCGCGCACCTCGTGGCCGAGTTGCTCGAGAACGCCACGTCGTTCTCGCCACCGGACTCGGCGGTGGTCGTGTCGGGTGCACCGACCGCCAGCGGCTTCGTCCTCGCGGTGTCGGACCAGGGCATCGGCGTGCCGCCGGAGCGCATGAGCGAGGCGAACGAGCTGTTGGCTCGTCCGCCCGCGGTGGGTCTCGCGCTCTCCCGCGCCCTCGGACTGCACGTGGTTGCGTCGCTCGCCGCTCGTCACGGCATCGCCGTCGAGCTGCGTCCAGGTGCACCCGTGGGCACCGTGGCCTTGGTGAGCATGCCGACGGCCGTGCTCGAACGCGTCGCTGAGCCGGTCGAGACCGCCGCGCCGGCGTTCGCGCCGGATCGCGGCGACGACGGCGAGCCCGCGCCGCTGGGCGCGCGTCGGGTGGCGTGGCGGCCGCCGGACGAACCGCCGGTGGAGGAGTGGCGTCGTGAAGGCGAAGACCGCGTCGGGGAAGCGCGGCCAGGTACCGCACCCGCGTTCGTGGAACCAACCGCCGAGGATCGAAAGGAGCAGGTGATCGCCGACATGCAGGCCCCGAAGACCGAAGCGTTCGCCCCTCCAGTCGGCTCCGAAGCGCCGCCGAACCAGGCCGAGCCGCCGCGGGCCGACGCACCGCCTGCCGCGCCGACCAACGGTGCGGGTGACCGGGTGTTCCCGGACGACTTCGACGGCCTCGACGACGACGCGCCGCTCCCGACGCGGGTGCCGGGCAGCAACTTGAGCCACCAGCCCGCGCCGGTGGTCACGGAAGCCGCGCCCGACGCCGACCCGCTGCGGCCGTACCGGGTGCACGAGTTCTTGAGCCGGCACGACCAAGGCAAGCGCCGTGGGCGCGCCGACGCCGATGTGATCGAACCCCGGCAGTTCCAATCTGGGCAGTTCGAATCTGGGCAGTTCGAATCTGGACCGTCGGATTTCGACGACCACCCTTCGGAGGGGTGAGCGATGATGCAGCTCAGCGCTGAGGCGCGCAATCTCAACTGGCTCGTGTCGAACTTCGTCGAACGAGTGCCGGGCGTCTCGGAGGCCACTGTGGTGTCCTCCGATGGCCTGCTCGTCGCGTTGTCCGACGGCCTCGACCGCAGCTCCGGCGACCGACTCGCGGCGGTGTCGGCCGGGTTGCTCAGCATCGCCAAGGGCGGCGCCGCGCCGATCGGTGGCGGTCGCGTGCACGA
>JBEVLJ010000023.1:0-3933 GCA_040509195.1 Acidimicrobiia bacterium | reverse complement strand
CGGGGGCGCCCCGCGCGCCCCGCGCCCGGGGGCCCCCCGCCGGCCCGCCGCGCCCCCGCGCGCCGAGGGAGGCCGTCGAGGTTGGAGCTCGAGGTGTGACTCGTCGAGGTCTGGGTGGCCTACCCGATCGCTTCCAGTCTCATGCATTCGACGGCCCGACGCACGCGCGCGCTGCGCCATAACCTGATCGACCATGGTCATTGGTGGCGTCGTCTTTGCCGTGTTGGCGGTGTTGTGCATCGTGATCGGCATCTCGGTCATGTCGAAGCAAGGCGGCTTCGAGCCGATGAGTGAGGAAGAGCTCGAGGCCGAAGACGAGCAATGACCACACCTGGGGCCAACTGCGCGACCCCGGCCACACCCCGGGTGCTCGTGAGCTTCGACATCGACGGCACCATGGAGTTCGGCGATCCGCCGGGGCCCGTGTCCGCGGCGGTCGCCCGTGAACTCGTCGAGCGCGGCTACATCGTCGGCGTGGCATCTGACTGGCCGCGGTCGGCGCAGCAGCCGTTGTGGTCGACCCATGGGCTCGAACCGCGTTTCGTCGGTGGCAAACACCGCCTCCACGAGGTGCGCGCGCAGTTCGACGCGGATCACTACATCCACGTCGGCGACACGGACATCGACGAGCGCTACGCGCGGCAGGCCGGCTTCGCGTTCATCCACGTGAACGATCTCGCCGTTCCCGTCGTCGCGGAGGCGATCCACACCGAGCCACCCGCTCGCTGACTCCGCATGGGCGCGCTCGCGACGCGCGAACGGTCAGCGGTTCACGTCAACGACGACCCGTCCGGTGATCTCGTTCGCGAGGAGTCGTCGCGCGAACGGAATCGCGTCGGCCAACCCGATTTCTTCGACCACGCCTTCGAGCACGTCGTGCGGCGCGTGGGCGGCGAGCAACGACCACGCATCGTCGCGTTGAGCGAGAGGGGTGGTGACGCAGTTGATCCCGACCAACGTGACGCCACGGAGGATGAACGGTGCCACCGACGACGGCAGGTCCATGCCACCCGCGTTGCCGCACGCCGCCACCGCGCCATTCTCGTTCGTGGACGAGATCACGCCGGCCAACACCGATCCGCCCACCGTGTCCACCGCGCCGGCCCAACGTTGCGTGCCCAATGCGCGCACGTCGGTGCCGATCTCGTCGCTGCTGACCACTTCGCGCGCGCCGAGCCCGGTGAGGTAGCCAGTTGCGTCGGGCGTGCGGGTCGCGGCGATCACGTCATAGCCCATCGACGCGAGCAAGATCACGGCGAAGCTGCCGACGCCACCGCTCGCGCCGGTCACGAGCACCGGTCCCGTCCCGGGCATGATCGCGTGCGCTTCGAGCCCCCGGATGCACAGCGCGGCGGTGTAGCCCGCAGTGCCAACGGCCATCGCGTCACGGGTCGAATAGGCCGCCGGCGGACGTACGAGCCACTCGCCGTCGACCCGCGCGCGCTGGGCCAGTCCGCCCCAGCGCGCCTCACCGACGTTCCAGCCGTTGAGGATCACCGCATCGCCGACGTTCCACCGCGCCGACGAGCTCTGCCGGACCACGCCCGCGAAATCGACGCCCGGCACCATCGGGAAGCTCCGGACGACGGGCTTGCCGTGCACGATCGCGAGCGCGTCCTTGTAGTTCACCGCGGAGTACTCGATGTCGACGACGACGTCGCCCTCGGGCAGCCCCGCGTCGTCGACGTCGCGCACGCCGACGTCGATGCCGTCCCCGGCCTCGTTGATGACGATCGCAGAGAACATGAGCGGACGCTACCCCACGCCCTTCATCCGAAAGGCGAAGGGAGGGTCAGCGCTTGGGGGTCTTGACGAGGTTCTTCACGTGGTTCGACGTCTTGATCGAACCCTCGGTGAGATAGCTGCCCGCGTTTGCGGCGATCTTCGAGCGGTCGTAGAGGTAGTTGACCATCACCCCGAGCGACTGTTCGATGCCGTAGTGCGCCGGGTTGGCCAACCAGTTCAACCGCTCGAGCGATGCGCCGTTCGACAAGTGGAAGTTGGCCACCGAGTCGCGGGCGCGCCCGTCACGAGTGGTCATGAGGTAGCGAGCTGCGGTCGACAGCACGCCAGGGCGCAGCCGTTCCGCGAGCGCGGGGTCGAGCACCCAGGAATCGTCACCGTCGACGATCGCGTCGAGCTCCGGACCGAAGGCCTCGAGCTCGGTCGACAGGAGTGCGTTGGCCTTCACCTCGGACCGGAGCCACGACCGATAACCGGGGAGCGGCGACAGCGTCGCGAAGTGCTTCAGGTCGTCGTCGGTGCGACGCAGCTCATCGACCACCTGTTTGATCAGCTCGTTGCCGAGATGCACACCCGCCAGACCAGGCTGCGCCGAGGTGATCGAATAGAAGATCGCGGTGTCGGCATCGTCGACGGCGTCTTCGCGTTCGAGCAGGTGCGGCAGGTTGTCGGCCAAGCCGTGCGTGAGCGCGACCTCGACGAACACGATCGGCTCGTTCGGCAACGCAGGGTGGAAGAACCCGTAGCACCGCTGATCGCCGGCGAGTCGGTGCCGGAGGTCTTCCCAGCCGTGGATCTCGTGGACCGCTTCGGTTTCCATCAGTCGGTCGAGCACCGACGCGGGCGAATCCCAGGTGATCTGACGGAGGTCGAGCAGGCCGACGTCGAACAGGGTGGCCAAGTGGCCGGTGAGCTCGTCTTCGAGCGACCCGAGCGTTGCGTCGTCGTGGGCACGCGCCAGCACGTCGGCGCGGAGATCGACGAGGAAGCCCACGCCATCGGCCAGCCCCGTGATCACGTGGAGCAGCGCGGCGTACCGGGGGACGACCGCCTGACGGAGGTCGCGCTCGGCACGGGCCCGCGCGGTGGGCGTGCTCGCTCGCTGCAGGCTTGCGGCGGCGCGGTCGATCGCAGCCGGGTCGGTGCCGAAGCGCGACGCAAGCAGATCGAGGAAGTGGCCGTGCCCGTCGGCGTCGAGCCCGCGGTACGCGGCGACGAGACGCGCCGCGGCGACACGTTGCGCCGTGGTCTCCGGCTGCGCGAGCAGCTGCTCGACTTCCTTGGCAATCCGGTCGCGGTCGGCCGAAGGCAAGTTGGGCGCCACGGTGAGCCCGCGACGACGGCGGAACGGTTGCAGCACGCGGTCGAGTCGGTGACGACGAGTGATCGATTCGTGTGCCGGCATGTGCCCAGTGTGCCCGCCGCGGGTGCGTTCCGCGGAACGCTCTCGTGTCTAGTCTCCTCGCGCAGGAGTGTCGATAGAGGGGGTCGGGGTGGGCAGGCGCGTGAGGCGTGTGGTGGCCGTCGTGATGCTGTGCGCCGTCGGACTCGTCGCGTGTTCGAGCGACGAGTCGGGGAGCACGTCCACGTCGACCACGACGACCGCGAAGTCGTCGGCGAAGACACTCACACTCGTTGGACCGACGTGGGTGCTCGCGTCGTCGCCGTCGCTCGGCGCGTCGCTCGACGGGCTCGACGTGTACGCCCAGTTCGCCGACGGCCGCATCACCGGCAAGAACGGCTGCAACAACTACAGCGGCGCGTACACCGCGTCGGGATCCAAGCTCACGATCAGTTCCGACCTCACCAGCACGCTGATCGGCTGCACGGGCGCGGCCGCGACGGTGGAAACCGCCTACATGGCGCGACTTCCGCGCACGCAGTCGTACGAGATCCACGGGGAGCGTCTCACGCTGCTCGACCGCTCGGGGACGGTGCTGCTCGGCTACACGGCGTCGACCGCGGCCGGCTTGAACGGCAACTGGAACGTCACCTCGTACTACACGGGCACTGCGATCCAGTCGGTGAACGTGAGCACCGCGCTCACCGCGAAGTTCACCACCAACCAGGCATCGGGCACCCAGGTTTCGGGCAACAGTGGGTGCAACACCTACTCCGGCAAGGTTGCCACCACCGGCAACGACGGCATCGACATCGGGCCGCTCGCCGTCACCCAGCGTGCGTGCGTCG
>JBEVLJ010000022.1:0-4032 GCA_040509195.1 Acidimicrobiia bacterium | reverse complement strand
CTGGCGGAATGGGCGCCCGCGGAGGTGCTCGACCTCACCGACGGGCCGCGCGAGCCGCTCGAAGCCGCCCTGCTCGACGCGCTCGCGACCCGCCGCCGGGCGGAGCTCGACCGCAAGGTCACGCTGGCCGGCCCGCACCGCGACGAGTGGCACCTCCAGGTCGGTGGGCTCGACGCCCGCACGCACGCCTCGCAGGGGGAGCAACGCACGCTCGCGCTTGCGCTGCGACTCGGCGGCCACCGCCTCTGCACGGAAGTCACCGGCAGCGCACCCGTCCTGCTCCTCGACGACGTCTTCAGCGAGCTCGACGCGCACCGGTCTGCCGCGCTCGTCGACAACCTGGTGACCGGTCAGACCTTGCTCACCACCGCGGGTGATGCACCGCCCGGCGTGTCGGCCGACCACGTGTTGCGCGTCGACGCCGGTGTGATCACGGCGGCGGGATGAGAGGCGCCGGCGACGTGCGCATGGCGGTGATCACATGACGCGCGACGACGACATGCACTCCGAGGCGCACGCGGCACCCGCGCACCGTGAAGGCGCGGCACCGCGCGAAGACGCCTTCACGCCGCTCCGTGACGCCCTGGCGTGGGTCGGCGCGGAGCTCGGCCTGCCCGAACCGAGCGCGTTCGACGCGCTCGCGGCGCGCTGGAGCGACATCGTCGGCGCCGACATCGCCGCGCACGCGCACCTCGATTCGGTGCGCGACGGCGTCGCCACGGTCACCGCCGACGGGCCGATCTGGGCGACGCAGCTGCGGTACCTGGAGACGGCGATCGTCGACGGCGCGGCCGCGGTCGCGGGCCCGGGAGTGGTCACCTCGGTGCGGGTCCGCGTGGGCGGATGACCGCGCCACGCCCCACGCGAATCAGCGCGCGAATTCGTGCGCGAAGAGCGCCGAGACCGGCCCTCTGGCTGGTACAATCGTTCGACGACGGAAAAGTGCTCTGACCTGCGGTTTCGCGTCAGAAATCGGCTTCCAGCGACCGCCTGACGGCCGCCAGATTCGCTTCCCCGCTGCACCCCGAATTTCTCCCCATCCGAGGGCCCGCCGATCGCGGTTCCCACCACCCCGAGAGGTGTGTGTCGAGTGGCGTACGACGCCAAGAGCATCCAGGTCCTGAAGGGTCTCGAACCGGTCCGCGAACGGCCCGGCATGTACATCGGGTCCACCGGCCCCACCGGCCTCCACCACCTCGTGTGGGAGCTGCTCGACAACTCGGTCGACGAAGCGATGGCGGGTGAGTGCACCCGCATCGACGTCACGATCCTCGCCGACGGTGCGGTGCGCGTGGGCGACAACGGTCGCGGCATCCCCACCGACCCGCACCCCGAGTACAAGGGCAAGTCGGGCGCCGAAGTCGCACTCACCGTGTTGCACGCGGGCGGCAAGTTCGGCGGCGGCGGCTACAAGGTGTCAGGTGGTCTTCACGGCGTCGGCGTGTCGGTCGTGAACGCGCTGTCGAGTCAGCTCGACCTCGAGATCCACCAGAAGGGCCACAAGTACGTCCAGCACTACGCGAAGGGCGGCAAGCCGCAAGACAAGCTCACCGACGCGGGCGCGTCGAAGAAGCGCGGCACGATCATCACCTTCTGGCCCGACGCCACGATCTTCGAAGAGACCGACTTCCGCGCGCAGACGATCATCGAGCACCTGCGCGAGACCGCGTTCCTCAACGCCGGCCTCGAGATCCGTTTCCGCGACGAACGCCCGAGCCCGGTGCTCGAGCACACCTTCCGCTTCGCGGGTGGCCTCACCGACTTCGTGAAGCACCTCAACGTCGCCAAGGAGCCGCTGTTCAAGAAGGTCGTGGCGTACCGCGAGCAGGTGGGCGACAACGAAGTCGACGTCGCGATGCAGTGGAACACCGGGTACTACGAGGGCATCCACTCGTTCGCCAACAACGTGGGCACCACTGAGGGTGGGATGCACGAGGAGGGCTTCAAGAAGGCCCTCACCAACGTGATGAACCGCTACGCCAAGGCCAAGGGCCTGCTCAAGGAGAAAGACGCCAACCTCCAGGGCGAAGACATCCGCGAGGGCCTCACCGCCATCATCTCGGTGAAGCTCCCGAACCCGCAGTTCGAGGGCCAGACCAAGGCGAAGCTCGGCAACACCGACATGCGCTCCACCGTCGAGAAGGTCACCAACGACCGTCTTGCGGCGTGGCTCGAGGAGAACCCGGCCGAAGCGCGCGCCGCAGTGGCGAAAGCGCTGCAGGCGTCACGCGCGCGTGCAGCCGCGCGTCAAGCGCGCGATCTCACGCGTCGCAAGTCGCTCCTCGACTCCGGCGCGATGCCCGGCAAGCTCGCCGACTGCGCGTCGAAGAAGCCAGAGGAGTCGGAGCTGTTCATCGTCGAGGGCGACAGCGCGGGTGGCAGTGCCAAGCGTGCACGCGACCCCATGACGCAGGCGATCCTGCCCATTCGCGGCAAGATCCTCAACGTCGAGCGCGCGCGCCTCGACAAGATGTTGAAGAACGAAGAAGTGCAGGCGCTGATCACCGCGATCGGGTGTGGCGTGGGCGACGACTTCGACATCGAGAAGCTCCGCTACCACAAGATCATCATCATGGCGGACGCCGATGTCGACGGCTCCCACATCCGCACGTTGCTGCTCACGTTCTTCTACCGCCAGCTCGGCGACATCGTGCGCGCGGGTCGCATCTACCTCGCGCAGCCGCCGCTGTTCCGCGCCGACATCGGCAAGGAGCGCACCTACTTGAAAGACGACGCCGCGCTGCGCGCGTTCGAAGCGGCACATCCGACCAGCAAGATCAAGGTGAACCGCTTCAAGGGCCTCGCCGAGATGGACTGGCAGGAGCTGGGCGAGACCACGATGGGTCGCGAGACGCGCACGCTCTTGCAGGTCACCGTCGAGGAGGCCGCCATCGCCGACGAGGTGTTCTCCACCTTGATGGGCGACGACGTGCCGTCGCGCCGTTCGTTCATCCAGGAGAACGCCAAAGACGTCCGGTTCCTCGACGTCTGACCACCTGAACCCTGATTCACGGCTGGCACGCGCGCCCGCGCGCCGCCGCCACAGAAGACGAGAAAGCGAGCACCGCCTGTGCCTGACGACGTGATCCAGGAGCCGCTCGGCAACGTGGAGCCCATCGGGCTGCCCGAGGAGATGGAGCGTTCCTTCCTCGAGTACGCGATGTCGGTCATCACCTTGCGCGCGTTGCCCGACGCGCGCGACGGCTTGAAGCCCGTGCACCGCCGGATCCTGTACGGCATGTACGAAGAAGGCACGCGACCCGACCGTCCACACCGGAAGTCGTCCACGTCGGTCGGGGCCGTGATGGGGAAGTACCACCCGCACGGCGACGGCGCGATCTACGACGCGCTCGCGCGCATGGCGCAAGACTTCTCGCTGCGGTACCCACTGATCGACGGCCACGGCAACTTCGGATCACCCGACCCCAACGACCGTCCCGGTGCCGCTCGATACACCGAAGCGCGCCTGCACACGCTCGCGATGGAGCTGCTCGGCGAGATCGACGAAGACACCGTTGAATGGACGCCGAACTACGACGGCACCACCGACCAGCCGGTCGTGCTCCCGGCGCGCTTCCCGAACTTGCTCGCCAACGGTTCCACCGGCATCGCCGTCGGCATGGCCACCAACATCCCGCCCCACAACTTGGGCGAGGTGATCGACGCCACCGTGCACCTCATCGACCACCCTGATGCGACGGTCGACGACCTCATGCAGTTCGTGCAGGGTCCCGATTTCCCGACCGGCGCGCAGATCCTGGGTCGTGCGGGTCTCATCGACGCGTACCGAACCGGTCGTGGCTCCATCAAGTTGCGGGCGGTCGCCGAGATCGAAGAAGACCGTCGCGGCAACACGAGCATCGTGGTCACTGAGGTGCCGTACCAGACGTCGGTCGAGGTGATCGGCCAGAAGATCGCCGAGCTCGTGAACGACCGCAAGATCGAAGGCATCCGCGACGTGCGCAACGCGTCGTCGGGTTCCGGCGGAATCCGTCTGGTCGTCGACCTCAAGCGCGACGCGAACGCGCAGGT
>JBEVLJ010000021.1:0-6182 GCA_040509195.1 Acidimicrobiia bacterium | reverse complement strand
CGTCCTTGGCCGACTTCGCGAGCGTCGCCGCCAGCGGGTCGATCGTGAACTTCAGGTGCGACCACGAGTTCTCGATCGTGGCCGGGTCGACCTTCTGACCGGTGGCGGTGAGGATGCCGGTCTGGACGAACTTCTGCGCCTGGGTCGGGTTGGCGTTCGTGAAGTCGATCGCCGCCAGGTTGCCCTTGAGGATGTTGGTGATCGTCTTCGGGTTGTCCTTGATGAAGTCGGTCGCCGCGATCAGCTGCGTGGTGACGAACTGACCGTCGGGCCACAAGCTCGCCTCGTCGACGAGCACCTTGCCGCCGGCCTCGTTCACGAGACGCTGCGCCCAGGGCTCAGGGACCCACGCGCCATCGATCTGACCCTGCTGGAAGGCGGTGAGCGTGGTTGCGTTGGACGTCGGCACGATCGAGACGTCGCCGCCGCCGGAGGTGTCGGTCGACAGACCGTTCTGCTTCAGGTAGGCACGAGCGGCCACGTCCTGCGTGTTGCCGAGCTGCGGGGTGGCGATCTTCTTGCCCTTGAGATCGCTCACCTTCGTGATGGACGGCTTGACCACCAGCGAGGCGCCGGCCGACGTGGAGCCGGAGATGATGCGCAGGGCCTCACCGTTCGATTGCGCGAAGCCCGTGATCGACGGGTTCGGGCCGATGTAGCTCACGTCGATCGCGTCGGCGAGCAGCGCAGTGATGACCGCGGGACCGGCGTTGAAGTACTGCACTTCGAGCTTGACGTTCTTGCCGAGTGCGTCCTGCAGGAAGCCCCCTTCGATGGCGACGAGACCAGGGGCGTGCGTCACGTTGGCGAACACGCCAAGACGCACCGTGGTGGTCTCGGTCGACGTCTGTTGCGGCGCCTTGGCAACCGCCGGCGCGGCGACGGCAGCGAGCGCGACGGCCGCGACGAGGGCGCCGACGAGCAGGCGGAGCGGACGATGGGACTTCATGTGCGTGGATCCTCCGTGGATGTGTGTAGGTGCGTTTGGTGATTGTGTTGACAAACTTGACTAAGTAAGTCAACAATCTATCGACGGCGGAGATCAGCTGCAAGTCACCTAGCCTGACCTGGTGATTCGCGCCCTCGGACTCTCGGTGACGGTCGGCGATCGCGACCTGGTGACGGGCGCGACGTTCGACATCCACGCGGGCGACAAAGTCGGCCTGGTGGGCCGCAACGGCGCCGGGAAGACCACCCTGCTGCGCACGATCTCGGGCACCCGACGCGCCGACGGCGGCACGGTGATGATCACTGGTCCGCTCGGATTCCTCCCGCAAGACCCTCGCGTCGACGGTGGCCGTCACAAGGAGCTGGTCCTCCCCTACGTGCTCTCCGCGCGCGGTCTCGACGAGCAACAGCGCGAGCTCGAACGCTTTCGAGTGGCGATGGAAGCAGACCCGACCACCAAGGCGATCGCGCAGTACTCCAAGGCCGAGGAGCGCTTTGGCGCCGACGGTGGGTACCGCGCCGAAGCCGACGTGTACCGCATCCTCGCCGGGCTCGGCCTTCCCGCCGCACGTGCGACCTCCACCATCGGCGTGCTCTCGGGCGGTGAGCGTCGTCGCGTCGAACTCGCGCGCATCCTGTTCGGCGGCACCGACAACCTCATCCTCGACGAACCCACCAACCACCTCGACGTCGACGCCAAGCTCTGGCTCATGGGGTTCCTCCGCTCGTATCGCGGCACGCTGCTCGTGGTGAGCCACGACCTCGAGCTGCTCGACCAGGCGATCACGCGCGTGCTGCACGTCGACGAGGGCGACCTGCGCGAGTACAAGGGCACCTACAGCCAGTACCAGGTGTCACGCGTGCAAGACGAGGAGCGCCTCAGCAAGTTGGCGGCGCGTCAGGAAGCCGAGATCGGTCGCCTGTCGACCCTCGCCGACAAGGTGCGTCACTCCAGCGCCAAGCGCGCCAAGCTCGCCAAGAGCCTCGACAAGCGCGTCGACCGCTTGGCGTCGGAACAGGTCACGCCGATCCAGAAGGCGCGCACGGTTCGCTACAAGTTCCCGGAGCCCCCGGCGTGCGGGCGCGACGTGCTCGACGTGCGCGGCCTCGAGAAGTCGTTCGGCACGCGCACGATCTGGGCCGGCATCGATTTCGGCATTCGTCGCGGCGAGCGCCTGCTCGTGCTCGGGCTCAACGGCGCGGGCAAGACCACCATGTTGCGCATCCTCGCCGGCGTCGAGCCGTACGACGACGGCGAGATCGCATTCGGCCACAACGTGTCGGTCGGCTACTACGCGCAGGAGCATGAAGGCATCGCGTCCGGCACTTCGGTGCTCGACCACATGCGTGGCGGTGTGCTGACCACGGAGACCGAGCGACGCGGCGCGCTCGGGGCGTTCGGCCTCGTCGGCGACGTCGCGCACCAGGACGCGGGCACGCTCTCCGGTGGCGAGAAGACCAAACTCGCGCTCGCGCAGCTCGTCGCAGCGCGTCACAACGTGTTGCTGCTCGACGAGCCCACCAACAACCTCGACCCCGCGTCGCGCACCGCCGTCGCACAGGCGCTCGGCGCGTGGCCAGGCACGATCCTGCTCGTGAGTCACGATCCCGAGTTCGTCGAAGCGCTTGCGCCCGATCAGGCGCTGCTGCTCCCCGAGGGCGACCTCGACTACTGGAGCAACGACCTGCTCGACCTCGTGCCCCTGGCCTGAGGCGGGCGCGCGGCTCGGTAGCTTGCACTCCCATGACTGTGCTCGTGACCGGCGGCGCCGGCTACATCGGATCCCACACCGTGCGTGCGTTGCGTGCGCGCGACGTGCCGGTGGTGGTGCTCGACTCACTCGAGCTCGGCCACACCGAAGCGGTGCTCGACGCACCGATCGAGGTCGGTGACATCGCCGACGCCGCGCTCGTGACGCGCGTCGTGCAGCAATACGGCGTCGATGCCGTCGTGCACTTCGCGGGCTACAAGGCTGCGGGCGAGTCGATGGAGATGCCGGAGCGCTACTTCGACAACAACGTCGCGCGCACTGCGGTGTTGCTCGACGCCCTCCGCACTGCGGGCGTGTCGAACTTCGTGTTCTCGTCGTCGAGCAGCGTGTACGGCACGCCGTCGGTGTTGCCGGTCGACGAGTCGCACCCAACGGGGCCCGAGAGCCCGTACGCCGAGAGCAAGCTCGCGGTCGAACGCATGCTGCGTTGGTACGACGACTGCCACGGCTTCCGTTCGGTGTCGTTGCGCTACTTCAATGCGGCGGGCGCGTCCTTCGACGCGCGCATCGGCGAAGACTCACCGAAGCCGCTGAACCTCGTGCCGTTGGCGATGCTCGCCGCACTCGGGAAGATCCCGAAGCTCTCGGTGTTCGGCACCGACTACGACACGCCCGACGGCAGCTGCATCCGCGACTACATCCACGTCGACGATCTCGCCGACGCGCACGTCCGCGCGCTCGACTACCTGCGAGCGGGTGGCGACACCACGTCGCTCAACGTCGGCACCGGCATCGGTTCCACCGTGCTCGAAGTGATCGACGGCACGAAGCGCGTCACCGGCATCGACTTCCCCGTCGAGCTCGTCGGCCGGCGCGCCGGTGATCCGTCGGCAGTGTGGGCCGACAACACGCGCGTGCGCGACGTGCTCGGGTGGAACGCCAAGCACGGCATCGACGCGATCCTCGACAGCGCATGGGCGTGGCACTCGTCGCACCCGGATGGTTACGCCACCCGCTGAACGCGCCGGGCCGAGTCAGGCCGAACGCGCGACCGACCGCCACTCTTCGATCCAGCGGTCCCACAGGGCGCGCGGCGTGTCGTGGCCCATGCCGACGATCTCCACGTACCGCGCGCCTGGGATCAGCTCCGCCGTGCGTCGACCGCCGCTCGGATCGACGAGGGTGTCACGGCTCCCGTGCATCACGAGCGTCGGCACCCGCACGTTGGGCAAGAGGTCGCCGCGGTCGCCCGACTGTTGAATCGCGCGCAGCTGACGAGCCCGGCCTTCCGGGCAGAAGCAGCGGTCGTAGGACTCCGCCGCGAGGGCGCGCACCTCGGCCTCGTCGATCCACTCGGGTTTCGATCCGCAGATCGCCATGGCTTCGACGCGACCTTCGATGAACTCGGCGCGCGACGCCGGCGGCGGCGCGTTGAGCGCGGCGAGCGCGGCCGGCGACGAACGGCCGTACGCCTCCTCGCCGGTGTGCGCCATCACCGACGTCATCGAGCGGACCCGTTCGGGGTGCGCGATCGCGACGCTCTGCGCGATCATCCCTCCCATCGACACACCGAGCACGTGGGCGCGGTCGACGCCGATCGCGTCGAGCACTGCGACCACATCCAGCGCCATGTCCCAGAGCAGGTAGTCGACACCGTCGAGCTTCGACGACCATCCGGTGTCGCGGTTGTCGAAGCGCACGACCTGGTACCCGTACGAGGCGAACCGTTCACACCACTCGGCAGGGAAATTGATGCACTGACCTCCCAGCCCGTTCACGAGGATCAGCGTCGGATCCGCCGCCGCGCCGAACGTCTCGTAGTACAACTCGACGGCTCCGGTGTGCGCAGTCGGCACGCGGACTCCTCGGTTCGGATCTCGTGGGACGACCATCATGCGTCGCGACGAGTGCTGCGTCGAGGTTTGTCACCTCCGAGCGACGGGCATCACGTGTGCGGTCGCCGAGCCCGTCGGCGCAAAGAGGGGGACAACGTCACATGGAATTCGTGCTCTGGATCATCGCAGTCGTGCTCGTCGTGGCGGGCATCGTTGCGTTGGTACGCGGGGCAGTCGCGTACGGCATCGTGCTCATCATCGTCGGCCTCTTGGTCGGCCCGGGTGGAGTGAGCATCTTCACCTGACGAGCTCATCGGATGGCGCGCCCGCGCCTGGCACCTCCGAGTCTTTCAGGCCTTCGCCCCACTGCAGTCGCGGTGGGGCGAAGCTGCGTCTGGGGCCGGATCCGTCAGTGCACGTGCGCTTCGCGGGAGAACTCGTAGATCGGGTTCAGGATCGCCAAACGGTTGCGGTCTTCGCCCACGGTGCCGTCGGCGACCAACAACGACCCGACACCGAGACCCGTGACACTGCGGCGACCGAGGAAGATCAACACGATCCCGCCGGTGTCGTCGACGAGGGTGCACTCGAGGCTGGCAACCCCACCGTGGGGCTGGATCCGAACGCTGTGCACCCGACCCGCGACTCGAACCCGTTGACGAAGCCGCACGTCGCTGATCGGCACGGCACCGTCGACCAACGGCAGCGGCGCGCGCGTGACCACCGTGCTCGGTGGCGCCGACGCACCAGCCCCGCGACGACCATTGCCGTTCGTCGACACGTCGACCTCGGCGTCACTGAGGCCGTCGACGACCGCCGACACTCGCGACGTCCCCAGGTGATACGGCACGATCGTGACGTTGCTGTGTGGCATCCCCGAGAGCGCTTCGGTGATCTTGTCGGACGTGCGGTCGTGCAACATCCGATGCCACGCGTGCTTGTACAGCACGCGCGGTACGAGCACGCTCACCTCCGTGTCCCCGTCTTCGAGCGAGTCGGACACGAGGTGGGTGGCCGCACGTGCGATCCGCCGATCCGGGCACTCGACGACGTCGAGCGGCAGGCGCGAGAACCCGAGGTGCTGCCAGGCGTCGATGAGGTGCGCGGTCTTGACCGGATCGAGATCGAAGTGCACCGCGCGCAAGTCGTCAGGATGCAGCGCACGCGCGTACTGGATGGCGCGCGCCGCCGCGGCGTCGAGACGGTCGACGAGCACGATCACCGCGTGCCGGCGCAACGTGGGCGCCGACGCTGCCGCCGGCGCGTCGCGCTCGAGCTCTTCCGCCTCCGCTTCGTACTGTCGGTTGAGCCGCGCGAGCGCGGCGACCAGGACCGGCACCAACACGATGATCACCCAGGCGCCGTGCGTGAACTTGGTGATCCCGACGATCACCAGCACCAGGAACGACAGCGCGGCGCCGATCCCGTTCACGATGAGCCCGTAGACCCAATGCGGTTCGCGGTGCGTGAGGTGGTGCTTGGCCATGCCCGCTTGCGACAGCGTGAAGCTGGTGAACACACCGATCGCGTACAGCGGGATGAGGCGGTCGACCTTGGCGCCGGTGACGATCAACACCACGATCGCCGTGCCCGACAGGAAGATGATCCCGTTCGAGAACACGAGGCGGTGGCCGCGCTTGGTGAGCTGACGCGGCATGAAGTCGTCTTCGGCGTGGAAGCTCGCGAG
>JBEVLJ010000020.1:0-9989 GCA_040509195.1 Acidimicrobiia bacterium | reverse complement strand
CCGCTCATGCAGTGGTTGGAGGAGAAGATCTGGCCCGCCGAAGCGAACCTCACCGATGACGCCGTCTACTGGGGTACGCGGCTCGCATGCGTCGAGATGATCCGCAGCGGGACCACCAACTTCTGGGACATGTACTGGCACCCCGTCGCCGTCGCGCGCGCGGTGCGCGACGCGGGCATGCGAGCAACGATCGGGCCGCCGGTGATCGACGGCATGGATCCGTCGCGCATGGCGAGCACGGCTCGTACGACGACCGAGTTCCTCGACGCGATCGCCGAGTTCGCGCCGACGGTGTCGGCGTCGCTCGCGCCGCACGGCATCTACACGGTGAGCGACGCCACGCTCGCGTGGATCGCCGAGGAGTCCGCTCGGCGCGACATCCCCGTGCAGCTGCACTACCTGGAGGCGGCCAGCGAGATCGACGGCTGTGTGCAGCGTTACGGCGAGCAACCGGGCGCGCTGCTCGAGCGCGTCGGTCTGTGGTCGTCACGCCTCGTGCTCTCGCACGGCGTGTGGATGGACGACGCCGAACTCGAGCTCGCGGCGGCGCACGGCGCCACGGTGGTCACCAACCCGGTGTCGAACTTGAAGCTCGCGGTCGGCGGTGTCTTCCCGTATCGCGAGGCACGCGCTCGTGGCGTGGCGGTGGGCATCGGGACCGACGGCGCGTCGTCGAACAACTCGCTCGACCTGCTCGCCGACGTGAAAGTGCTCGCTCTCTTGCATAAGCACACTACCAACGACCCCGCCGCGCAGCAGGCGCCAGAAGCCTGGGCGGTGGTCACGGGCGCACTGGCGCCCGCGTTGCAGGGGAGATCGTCGGCGACGCCGCCGGGCGCCGGCCTCCAGATCGGCGACGCAGCCGACTTGATCCTCGTCCGCCACGACGCGCCCGAGCTCGCGCCCGGCCACACGATCGACAACCTCGTGTACGCGGCTCACGGTTCGGTCGTGCGCACCACGGTGATCGCCGGCAAGGTCGTCATGCGCGAGGGCGTGGTCGACGACGAGGCGGAGGTGCGGGCGAAGGTCGTGGAGTGCGCGCGACAGCTCGGCGTGGTCTGACGTTCAGAGCTCGAACAGCTCGAACGCCACCGCGTACTCACAAGCGACCGACTCGCCGATGGTGCGCGCCGTCCCGCGCAGGAACGGGTCGGCGTCGAACGCGGCGTCGCCGAGACCTTCGATGTAGGCCGCGTGCTCGCGCAAGCTCGCGATGCTCTGCTCGATGTGTTCGCCGATGTCGACGTAGTGCGTGTTCGCGGTCGAGTTCGCGAACGCGGCCAGCTTCACGCCACTCCATGGCTCGCCGGCATCGGTGAACACCCAACGGTTGCCGGCGTCGCGCGCGGCGTCGAGCAGGGCCCACCCGACGTTGCGGTGGTCGGCCATGTTGAGCGAGCGACCACCCCACGACTCACGGAAGTTGATCGAGAGCACCACGTCGGGTCGGTGCGCACGAATGGCGGCGGTGAGATCGCGACGCAATGGAAGGCCGTGCTCGATCATGCCGTCGGGATGGCCGTCGAGGAATTCGACCGACTCGACGCCCACCACGCGAGCACTTGCACGTTCCTCGGCTTCACGAACGGGTCCGCACTCAGCGGGATCGAGACCGTCGATGCCGGCCTCACCGCGAGTCACGAGCAGGTAGCTCACCTGCTTGCCTGCGGCCGTCCACTTCGCGATCGCACCCGCCATCCCGTATTCGATGTCGTCGGGATGGGCGACCACGCACAACGCTCGCGACCAGTCTTCGGGGAACCGTTCCATCCGCCGACGGTACGCGATGAGTGATGCGCCCAGTCAGGTCGGGTCGTCAGAACATGTTCGCGTGCGCGAACACCTCACGGAGTCGTTCCTCGAAGTGCTCCAGCCCCAAGGTGTCGTAGTCGGGATCGAACGCGAGCTGATCCCACTCGTCGGCGAACCGTTCGGCCAACTCGAACGCGCCGTGACCGTGGTGACGCTCGCGCGCGTCGGGGTCGGCGCCGAGGTGGCCGTAGTAGTGACGGCCCTGGAAGTCTTGGTGCACTTCGACCATCCACCGCACGTCTTCGCGGACGTACGGCCTGAGGATCTCCGCGGCGATGCGCGGGTGGTTCGGGATGCTCACCGCCTTGCCGATGTCGTGACACAGCGACGCGATCACCACTTCGGTGTCGGCGCCCGCACGTTCCGCCAAGGTCGCCGTCTGGAGGCAGTGCGTGAGTTGATCGACCGCAAACCCGACCTCGACGTCGGCGAGAGAACGCAACATCGCCAAGACCGATTCGGCGACGTTGGCCTGGTGTTCGATCGTCTCGGCGAAGATCACACCCCACTGCTCACCCGTGGACTCGTCCATCCTGGTGAAAGTGCCGGCCCTCGTGAAGGTGCCAGCGCCCGCGGGTGCCTGACTGGCGGTCGTGCTCGATGGGGTCATGCCTTCTATTCTTCCTCACAGCAGCGGGGAAGAGAAGCCCCCTCGAGCACGCCCGTCGAACGGGCCCGTCGAGAGAGACAGACACGGCACATGCACATCAGTGAAGGTCGCGCCGTGTGGGTCGGATGCGGGGTCGCGATCGTGGCCACGCTCGGCCTCACCGCCCTGGCCGCGGCCCTCGAATCCACGGTGAACGGCCCCGGTTCGCGCACGCTGGCACCGCCCGTGCTGTGGGGATTCGGCGGCGGGCTCGGGCTGTGCATCGGCGCGTTTCTCACCGCGTGGCTCACGCGGCGGGCGATCCTCGGCATCCTCGCCGCCGTGCTGGCCGCGATCCCGTTCCTCGCGCTCGTGATCCTCGCCTACAACGACAAGTCGCTCACGTTCGAGGACCAGTTCGTCGGTTCACTCGTGATCGTCGTGTTGCCCGGCATCGCGGCCGCGGTGGTGTTCGCGTTCGCGGGGGTGTTCGGAGCCCGCCTCTTCGGCGCAACGCCTCAATCGGGGTCCACGGCTGGCTCGACCACCGCAAGGAAGTCGGCCACCACCTGAGCGAGGATCACCGGCTGGTCGCCTTGGATGCTGTGCCCGGCGTCAGCGACCGCGATCTTCACGGTGTCGGGACGACGAGCGTCGAGCTCGGCGAGCGCATCGTCGTCGATGACGCTCGCGGCCGTGGTGCCGTGGATGAGGATGGTTGGGCCGGCGAACGCGGCGAGCGCGTCCCACAACGCGTCGTAGCCCGTCGTCGGACGGGTGTGCTCGCGTCGCGCGGTGTTCGCCGAGGCTGACGACCAGTCGCGTTGGTGACGCCACACCCACGAGCCGTCGTCGCGTTGCACGGCGTTGTGCAGGATGCCGCGGCGTAGCGACGACTCCGAGCGCGTCGGGTTGAACTTGATCGTGCGGTCGAGGATCTCGTCGAACGTGGCGAAGCTCTCCGGTCCTCGGATGAATTCTCCGATCGGGGCCGCGCGTTCCTGATTGATCGACGGCAGCACGTCGACCAGCACGAGGATGCGAACCAACTCGGGCGCGCGGTCGAGGAGGGCGATGCTCGTGAGCCCGCCGAGCGACATCCCGACGACCGCCTGGGCGTTTGGTGCGAGCGCGCGCACCGCGACGTCCACCGCGGCGGCGTAGTCGGTGGGCGAGAAGAACGAATCGGGCATCGAGTCGGAGTGGCCGTGCCCGGGCAGGTCGATGGCCACGAGCGGGCGATTGATCGCCAGGGCGAAGGTGTCCCACGTGTGGGCGTTCTGCCCGCCGCCGTGCAGGAGCACCAGCTCGGGCGGCGCGTCGCCCCACACGAGGGCGCTGAGGAAGCACCCGGGGGCGACCTCCACCCGTTCACGACGCACCGTCGGTGGCCCGGAGTAGGGGATCTCCCACTCGGAGGCGTTCTCCTGGAACATGCCGAACTCGTCATAGGTGTTCATGGCGCGGAGAGTACCCCCGAGTAGCCTGGTGGGCCGTCTGCCTCGCGAATCGTCCCCCCTCTTCGCGAGCCGTTTGCGAAACCCCTCCGAAAGGCCCTGCGATGTCTGCGCGCCCCGACACCTCCCACGACACGTCCCGAGTTGCGTCTCTGCGCAACGTGGCGATCGTCGCTCACGTCGACCACGGCAAGACCACGCTCGTCGACGCCATGCTCCAGCAGACCGGGTCGTTCGACGCCCGCGCTGAAGTGACCGACCGGATCATGGACTCGATGGACCTCGAGCGCGAGAAGGGCATCACGATCCTCGCCAAGAACACCGCGGTGCGCTACGGCGACGTGAAGATCAACATCATCGACACGCCGGGCCACGCCGACTTCGGGGGCGAGGTCGAGCGTGGGCTCACGATGGTCGACGGCGTGCTGCTGCTCGTCGACGCGAGTGAAGGCCCGCTTCCGCAGACGCGCTTCGTGCTGCGCAAGGCGCTGGAAGGCCGCCTGCCCGTGATCCTCGTGATCAACAAGGTCGACCGTGCCGACGCGCGCGTGGCCGAAGTGGTGCACGAGGTGGAGGAGCTGTTCCTCGACCTCGACGCCGACGAGGAGCAGATCTCGTTCCCGATCATCTACTGCAACGCGCGTGCCGGTCGTGCGTCGCTCGACGCGAACGACCCGGATCTGATCAACCCGCCGGCGTCGCCCACCGATCAGTCGGCGGATGGGTTGAAGCCGCTGTTCGAGATGCTGCTCGAGCACATCCCGGCACCCGAGTTCGATCCAACGCATCCGTTCCAGGCGCTCGTCACCAACCTCGACGCCTCGCCGTACGTGGGGCGGCTCGCACTGTGCCGGGTTCGTCAGGGCACGATGCGCAAAGGCCAGATGGTCGCCTGGTGCAAGGCCGACGGCACGATCCAGAACGTGCGGATCACCGAGCTCTACGTGACCGAAGCGCTCGAACGCGTTGACGCCGAGGAGGTGGGCCCGGGCGAGATCATGGCCATCGCCGGCCTGGCCGACGTCACGATCGGTGAGACCCTCGCCGATCCCGACGATCCGCGTCCGCTTCCGGTCATCCACGTCGACGACCCGAGCCTCTCGATGACGATCGGCATCAACACGTCACCACTGTCAGGGCAGGAGGGCTCGAAGCTCACCGCCCGGCAGGTGAAGGCGCGCCTCGACCAGGAGCTCATCGGCAACGTGTCGTTGCAGGTGCTCGACACCGACCGTCCCGACGCCTGGGAGGTGCAGGGTCGTGGTGAGCTGCAACTCGCGGTGCTGGTGGAGATGATGCGTCGTGAAGGATTCGAGCTCACCGTCGGCAAGCCCGAAGTGCTCACCCGCGAGGTGAACGGGAAGAAGCACGAACCCGTCGAGCGCGTCACGATCGACGTGCCCGAGGACTACCTCGGCGTGGTCACGCAGATGGTCGCGCTGCGCAAGGGTCGCCTCGAGCAGATGGTGAACCACGGCACCGGCTGGGTGCGCATGGAGTACATCGTGCCGGCCCGTGGCCTCATCGGGTTCCGCACCGAATTCATGACCGAGACCCGTGGCACGGGCATGCTCCACCACGTGTTCGATCGTTACGAGCCGTGGCACGGTGAGCTGCGCACACGTCCCACCGGCAGCATGGTGAGCGACCGTCGCGGCGTGAGCAACACGTTCGCCCTCATGAACCTCCAGGACCGCGGTCAGATGTTGATCGGGCCGGGCATCGAGGTCTACGAGGGGATGATCGTCGGCGAGAACGCGCGCGCCGACGAGATGGACGTGAACCCCGTCAAGGAGAAGAAGCTCACCAACATGCGCGCCTCGGGTTCCGACAACACGGAACGCCTGGTGCCGCCGCGTCCGATGTCGCTCGAGCAGGCGCTCGAGTTCATCGCCGACGACGAGTGCATCGAGGTCACCCCCAACACCGTGCGGCTCCGCAAGGTCGTGCTCGATCAGAGCATCCGCGGTCGTCAGCGCGCCAACGCCAAACGTTGACACCTGGGCGCTGAGTCGGAGGTCGTCATGGGCAAGGTGATCACACACATGACGATGTCGCTCGACGGCTTCGTCGCGCAGCCGAACGACGATCCCGCCGAGCTCTTCGAGTGGTACTGGACCGGCGACACTCGTGTGGTCGCGGCCAATGGCATGACGTTCGACCTCGACACCACGGGCGCGGAAGCGTGGCGACGGCTCACGGAGTCCGTCGGTGCACTGATCACCGGTCGGCGCCTGTTCGACCTGACCAACGGCTGGGACGATCAGCACCCGGCCGGTCCGCCCGTGGTCGCGGTCACGCACCGACCGCCCGACGATCCTGAACGCTGGCCGCGCACCACGTTCGTCGGAAGCGTCGAGGAGGCCGTCGAGCGCGCGCGTGGGATCGCCGGCGACCGCGACGTGACGATCATGAGCACGACCATCGTGCAACAGGCGTTGAACCTCGGGCTGGTCGACGAGATCTGCGTGAGCCTCGTGCCGGTGTTGTTCGGCGAGGGCATCTCGTACTTCGGCGCCCTCGACGGCGAGCATGTGCTGCTCGAGGATCCCGAGGTGGTCCAGGGCAGCCGTGCGTTGCAGCTGCGGTATCGCGTTCGACGCTGAGTTCCCCGACCCAAGAGGCCCGCGGGTGCGCTTCTAGGCTCGCACCCGCATGCGCCGCCTGTCCGTGCGACCCGAGACGTATCGGTGGATCACCCTCGTTTCCGCGATCCTGCTGGCGGTCATCATCGTCACCGGCGGTGCGGTCCGGTTGACCGATTCCGGGCTCGGCTGCCCGTCGTGGCCGAACTGCTCGGCCGGACGCCTCACGCCCCACTCGGCATCGGACTACAACGCAATGGTCGAGTTCGTGAACCGCATGTTCACGGGCCTGGTGTCGGTCGCGGTGATCGTGGCGGTGCTCGCGAGCCTGTTCCGCACACCGCGTCGACGCGATCTCGTGTGGTTGTCGTGGGGTCTGGTGGGAGGCGTCTTCGCACAGGCCGTCCTCGGCGGGCTGACCGTGCTGTTCGAGCTGAAGCCGGGCTTCGTGATGGCGCACTTCCTGGTGTCGATCGTGTTGCTCACCAACGCGATCGTGCTGTACCACCGCGCGTGCATCCCCGATGACGCGATGGCCGAACGCCCGACGCGCGTCGTCGACGATCGTGTCGTCGCGCTGGGACGCGCGTTGCTCGTGCTCGCATCGCTCGTGTTGATCAGCGGCACCGTCGTCACGGGCGCCGGTCCGCACAGCGGTGGTGGCAAGACCGACGAGGTGTCGCGCCTCGATCTCGCGATCCCGAGTGTGGCGCGCGTGCACGGCACGTTGGTGATGATGTTTCTTGGGCTCGTGATCATCACCACGGTGCTCGCACATCGCACGCGTGCGCCGCACACGGTGATGCAGTCCCTCACCGCGTTGCTCGTCGTGCTCGTCGCACAGGCCGGGGTCGGCTACGCGCAGTACTTCAGCGACATCCCACCGTTGCTCGTGGGCATCCACATCGCCGGCGCCACGGCGGTCTGGACCGCAACCGTGTGGGTCTACCTCGGCTTCTCCGAACGTCGAGTCCGCGTGGCTGCACCCACCTCGTCGACAGCCCTCGCCGCCAGCTGAGAGACTGGCCCGGTGGGCACGCCATTCGCTTTCGACCGCGAATGGCGGTTCGCGGCAACCCCGGACGACCTGTGGCGGACGCTGGCGCACACCGATCAGTACCAGACGTGGTGGCCGTGGCTGCGTGAGCTGGAGGTCGACGGTGACGGGCTGGTCGAGGGCACCGTCGCCGACTTCGTGATCCAAGCGCCATTGCCGTACCAACTGCGCGGCACGATCGCGGTGGTGCGTGCCGAACCGTCATGCGTGATCGAAGCGTCGGTCACCGGCGACCTCGAAGGACCGGCGCGCCTCGAGGTGCGTCCGGAGGGGTCCGGTGCGGTCGCGCACCTGCAGTGGACGCTCGACGTGCAGTCGAAGTTGCTGCGTCCGCTCGCCACCGTCGCACGCCCCGCGCTGTCGTGGGCGCACGATCGCATCGTCGAGCGCGGCCTCGCGCAGTTCGAAGCGCACGCGCTCGAGCGGTCCTGACGGAGTCGGCGCGCGACGACATCGGGTTGGCGCGGGCATCCTCGGTCGCGAACCACTCGGCGAACGGGGAATCGTGGGGGGAAGCGGTAGCGTGGCCAGTGGCGAAGGGGAGTAGCTCCAACGTCGGGTGATCGACACGCTGGGTGATGAGCCCCGGTCCCCGAGTCCACCGCAGTCGAACTGCAGGGGGGTGAGCAAGACCTTCGACCGGCATCGTCGGATGCCCGGTCGAAGGCGTGTCTGCCTCCCTCCGGGCCCTGAACTCGGAGGTCGAGGTTGGAAGCGTTCCTGATCAGCTTCGGCGTGATCTTCGTCGCCGAGCTGGGCGACAAGAGCCAGCTGATGGCGATGACGCTCGCCGCTCGGTATCGGGCCATCACCATCCTCCTTGCCATCACCGCGGCGACCGCGCTCGTGCATCTGGTGAGCGTGTTCGTCGGCGCGGCCGTGGGAGTTGCGCTCCCGACGCAGGCGATCAACATCGCCGGCGGCATCGCGTTCCTCGGGTTCGCGGCATGGACGCTGCGCGGCGACACGCTCGACGACGACGACGAAGCGCGTGCGGCGCGCCAGTCGAAGTCGGTGTTCTTCACGGTCGCGGCGGCGTTCTTCCTCGCCGAGCTCGGCGACAAGACGATGTTGGCCACGATCACCCTGGCCACCGATCATGGCATCTTCGGCACCTGGCTCGGATCGACGCTCGGCATGGTCGCGGCCGACGCACTCGCCATCCTCGTGGGACAGCAGTTGGGCTCCCGGCTGCCGGAACGCACCGTGAAGATCGGCGCCGCCGTCATCTTCGTGATCTTCGGCGTGTTGCTCATCGCCGAGGGTCTGCAGTGACGCGGCGCGATGATGGGCCGTCATGAACGTCCCCCCGGCACGACACCTGTTGCGCGCGAAGGATCTGGTCGACGCGCGCTATGCCGAGCCGTTGACCGTGGCCGACATGGCGCGCGCCGCCGGCCTCTCGCCGGCGCACTTCAGCCGTGAGTTCCGTCGCACGTTCGGTGAGTCGCCGCACTCGTACCTGCTCACCCGACGACTGGAACGTGCAGCGGCGCAGCTCCGGATGACCGACCGTCCCGTCGCCGACATCTGCTGGTCGGTCGGATGGAACAGCTTGGGCTCGTTCACGACGAGCTTCACGCGCATGTTCGACAAATCACCCACCGCGTACCGAGCGGCGTTCCCACCGGCAGCCTCGCACGCCCTCGTGCCGAGCTGTGTGTTGCGCGCGTACGGGCGGCCGCAACACCGCACGTTTCGAGAAGGCAAGGAAACCGCGTCGGCGTAGGTTGCGCAGCGTCCCGTTGGATGACGCAGGAGAGTCGGATGATCACGATCGCGAACGCGCAGGTGTGGGTGCACGACCAGGAGGAGGCCCTGGCCTTCTACACGAAGCAGCTCGGCATGGAAGTCCGCGTCGACGCCAGCTTCGAGGAGATGGGTGACTTCCGTTGGCTCACCGTCGGCCCGCCGGGTCAACCCGACGTGGCGATCGTGTTGATGGCGATCCCTGGCCCGCCCATGATCGACGACCAGACCGCGGAGCAGATCCGCGAGCTCATGGCCAAAGGCTTCGCCGGCACGGTGTTCTTGAGCACCGACGACTGCCAGGCGTCGTACGAGGAGCTCGCGAGCCGCGGCGTGGAGTTCACCGAGCTCCCCGAGAAGCGGCCGTACGGCATCGACTCAGGGTTTCGTGACCCGTCGGGCAACTCGATCCGCCTGACCCAAGTCGAGATGTGACGCCGGGGCGTTCGCCCCTCGTGCGCGGCCACTTGTCAGCATCCGGACCGAGGAACAGGATGGTGTGGGAAGACACCACTGATTCGTGGCAGGACCGAGCCCACAGGGGGCGAGCATCATGGCTGGAGTCGTGCGGAAGAGCTTCGGGACGCCCGACGAGCATCGGACACCGGACAAGACCGAAGTCGACGTCGACCTGGGTTCGGTCAAGGCAGCGCGGATGACGCTGCAACCGGGCTGGCGGTGGTCGGAGTGCATCAAGCCGATCGTCGGCACCGAGAGCTGTCAGCTCCACCACGAGG
>JBEVLJ010000019.1:0-4515 GCA_040509195.1 Acidimicrobiia bacterium | reverse complement strand
TGGGCGCAAGTACCTCCGCGCGCCGCGCGGAACCGGATTCCTGTACGTGCGCCGACCGTGGATCACCGAGCTGACGCCGCCGTTCGTCGACGTGCACGCTGCCACCTGGACCGGCAACGACTCGTTCGCGATTCGCGACGACGCTCGTCGCTTCGAGAGCTGGGAGCACAGCGTCGCCGGCCGACTCGGTCTGGGCGCGGCGGTCGACGAGGCACTCGCGCTCGGCGGCGACGCGATCGCTGAGCGCATCCTCGCGCTCGCGACGTCGCTGCGATCACAACTCGGTGATCTGCCCGGCGTGACGCTGCGCGACCTCGGGTCCGACCAGTGCGGCATCGTCTCGTTCACCGTCGACGGTGTCGACCCGCATGATCTCGCCACGACCTTGCGCGCGGAACACGTGAACATCGGCGTGTCGACGATCGACTTCGCTCGCTACGACCTCGGCGCACGCGGCCTCGACGCCGTCGCCCGCGCGTCGGTGCACTACTACAACACCGACGACGAGCTCACCCGATTCGTCGAGTCGCTCAGCCAGCGATTGCGCCGCTGACCGGTCGCCGCTGATTGGGCCCGCGGCCGTCTCCCTACACTGACCGCGTGGCCGATCTTCCCGTTCCTGCTGACGACGATTCCGGCGACGACGAGTCGTCGGGAGGCACGCCGTTCGGGATGGGGATGCCCTTCGGCGCGGGCATGGGCGCCGGAGGAATGGGCGGATTCGACTTCTCGCAGGTCGACCTCAACCAGATCATGCGCATGCTCCAGTCGACCGGCCCGGTGAACTGGGAGGTCGCACGTCAGACCGCGGAATGGGTCGCGCTCGAAGGCAAGCCCGATCCCTCGGTGGCGCCAGACGACCGCACGCGGTTCGAAGAGCTCGCGCAAGCCGCGCAGACGCTCGTGGTCGGCGAGACCGGCCTCACCGCGACGTTCGCGACGCGCGTGCAGACAGTCGGGCCGAAGGGCTGGGTCGACCTCCACCTGGTCGCGCTGCGTCCGGTGCTCGAAGCGCTCGCGGCCACGTTCGGTGAGGCGCTCGACTTGGAGGGCGACGACCCTGACCTCGACGACGACCTGAGTGGAATCGCGGGCCTGGGCGGGCTCGGCGATCTCGGTGCACTCGCGGGGCTCGGCGGTGGCGGGTTGATCAAGATGATCGCGCCCGCGTTGCTCGGCGTGCAGGCCGGATCGATGATCGGCTACCTCGCGCAACACGCGCTCGGTCGCTACGACCTTCCCCTTCCCACCGGTGACCTCCCCACCGGCACCTTCCTCGGTGGCGACGAGCCGAGCCTCTGCTTCGTCGTGAGCAACATCGACGCGTTCGGCGCCGAGTGGTCACTTCCCCGCGACGACCTGCGCTTCGCGGTCGTGCTGCACGAGGTCGTGCACGCGGCGGAGCGGTCAGTGCCATGGGTGCGTTCCCGTCTCGTCCAGCTCGCGGCCGAGTACGTGTCGAGCTACGAGATCGATCCGAGCGCGTTCGAGTCGGAGTTCGGTGAGCTCGATCCGAACGACCCGTCGTCGATGCAGGCGATGGCGTCGAGCCCCGAGCGCGTCCTCGGCGCGATGCAGTCGCCACGTCAAGCTGCGCCGCGCGAGGAGCTGCAGCGTCTCACCGCGGTGATCGAGGGATACGCCGATCACGTCGCTGCGCTGATCGGGCGTCGCCTCATCCCCGAGTACGACCGGATCAACGAAGCGATGCAACGCCACAAGGTGGAACGAGGCGAAGCCGAGCGCTTCATCGAAGGACTGCTCGGCCTCAAGCTCGAGCGCGCGCACTACGAGCAGGGGAAAGCGTTCTGCGACGGCGTGATCGAACGCGCCGGCTTCGACGGGCTGAACCGACTGTGGGAGAGCGAGTCGATGCTCCCCACGCCCAACGAGCTCGCCGCGCCGGGTCTCTGGCTCGCGCGCATCGACCTCCCGGCACCCACCGCAGACTGAGTCCCTTCGGAGCACGGCCACGCGAGATCACCGCAGCCGCGCCGACCACTCACGGTGACGGCGGCCAGGGTGGCGGATCACTCGCGGGCGGATCCGTGGTGGGCGGGGCGACGGCAGGCGTCGACTTCCGGAAGCGTGCGCGCACCTTGCCGATCGCGTGCGTTCGTGAACGCGTGATCGCGCGATCCACGGAGTCGGGCAGCAACTGCGAGCGCATCGCACGGTTGCCGGCGGCTCGCAACGCGCCGACGTACGACACGGCAGCGAACCCGAGTGCGCCCGCGAGCATGAGCAAGCCGATCGATTCACCGAACGGGATGAGGCCGAGGATGCCGCCGATCACCCACACGAGCTGGAACCGCGTTTCGAACCGCGCGAACGCGCGGCCGCGCGCCGCGTCGGGTCCGTCGCGTTGCAGCACGCTGTCGAATCCGAGCCGGCCGGCGGCCGCGCCGATGGCGAGCGCGAACGCTGCCACCACGAAGCCAGTGGCGCCGCCGAACGCCATGCCGAGCAACGCGAACACCGCGGGGAGGACGAGAGCGGACGCGAGGATCATCTCCTCGCGCATCGATCGTCGGAGCACCGGTGCGGTCACCACGCCGATGAACCCGCCGAGCGCGCTCGCGGCGAGCGCGACACCGAGACCGAACAGATCGTCCTTCAATGCGAAGGCCACGAAGAACGCCATGAACCCCACGCTGCCGCGCAGCACCGCGGTGGCACTTCCCGCGAGGAGGATGCTCGGCTGGTGGATCTCCGCGTTCTCCAACGCGCGCTGCTGCTGATCCTTCGCGACGCGCGAGGTGCGCGGGATTCGGGTGGCGAGCAACGCGGCGCCGACGAACACGACTGCGGCGACGCGCAGCGACCAGTCGGCGCCGAAGAGATGCTGGATCCCCGCCGCCGGCACACCGCCCACCGTTGCCGCGATCACGCTGAAGAGCGCAAGGCGCGAGTTGGCGTTGACGAGCTCGTCGTCGTTCTTCACCAACGCGGGCACGAGCGCGCTCTTCGCGATCGAGTGACCCTTGGCCAGCACGAGTGCGCCGAACGCGAGCGGGTACACGAGCAACCCTTCGGGCGCCGACTTGCTCACGTATCCGGCCATGAAGAGACAGATGATCGCCCGACCCGCGGCCGACGCGACGACCAGCATGCGGCGACCGCCCTCGGTTCGGTCGATCAGGGGCCCGAGGATGGGCGCGACGATCGCAAACGGCGCCATCGTGAGCACCAGATAGAGGAGCACCTTCTCGCGCGCGGAGTTGGTCGGGCTCTGGAAGAACAAGGATCCCGCCAGCGACACGGTGAGGCACGCGTCGCCCGCCACGCTGACTGCGTGCGCATAGACGAGCCGAGCGAACGGCGTGGGCTCGGCGAAGCGGGGATCGGTGCTCATCGCCGTGAACAGGCTACCGCCGGGGCCCCCGAACCAAACGCAGCGCGGCGCCGGTAGAATCTGGCGGTGGCTGGGGTCGAGGTGGTATTCGAGGACAACGTCGACGAGCCGATCGCGAAGGGGCTCGCGTCGGTGCCGAGCGGCGCCGAGCGCTTCCTCAACCGGGAGCTCTCGTTCCTCGACTACGTCGCTCGGGTGCTTGCGGTGGCCGAAGACCCCGAGCTCCCAGTGCTCGAACGGGCCAAGTTCGTCGCCATCGTGGCCAACCACCTCGACGAGTTCTTCGAGGTGCGCGTGGCCGGGCTGCTCGAGCAGGTCGCGGCGGGGTTGCGCGCCAGATCAGCCGACGGGCTCGAACTCACCGAGCAGCTGCGCGCGATCCGCGCGCGCGTCGCTTCCCTCGTCGCTCGTCAGTACCAGGTGTTCACGAACGAGATCACGCCGGCACTCGTCGAGGCAGGGATCCACTTCGTGCCGTTCGACGAGCTCTCCGCCGTCGATCGCACGTCGGTCGACGAAATGTTCGCGGAACGCATCTTCCCGGTGCTCACGCCGTTGGCCGTCGACCCTGCCCACCCCTTCCCGTACATCTCGAACCTGTCGCTGAGCCTCGCGGTGTCGGTGCGTGACCCGGCCAACGGGGAGGTGCGGTTCGCGCGTGTGAAAGTGCCGCCGCTGCTCCCTCGCTTCCTCGAGCTCACCGACCAGCGCTTCGTGTTGCTCGAGCAGGTCATCTCGGCGCGCCTCGACTCGTTGTTCCCCGGCATGGAGATCGTGTCGCGTTTCCCGTTCCGCGTGACGCGCGACACCGACTTCGAGATCGAAGACGAAGCCGAGGATCTGCTCGAGGCGGTCGCGTCGGTGCTCCGGCGCCGCAGCCGGTTCGGGCGCGTCGTACGGCTCGAGGTCGATCGCACGATGACCGACGAGGTGCTCGACCTGCTCCGCCGTGAGCTCGAGCTGTCGGACTCCGACGTCACCGTGGTCGAAGGACCACTCGACCTCGGCGGGCTCTTCGCGCTGTACGGACTCGACCGTGCCGACCTCAAGGCCGATGCATGGGTACCGCAGACCCAGCACGCGTTGAGTGGCGATCCTGCCCCCGACTTCTTCCGCTTGCTCGACGGCGGCGACGTGCTCGTGCACCACCCGTACGACTC
>JBEVLJ010000018.1:0-3299 GCA_040509195.1 Acidimicrobiia bacterium | reverse complement strand
GTGACGCCGCGCGTGCCGAGCTCCTCGAGGTCGTCGAACGCCTCGGCGAACGCGGGCATGAACGTCTTGTAGGCGTCGATGGGCATGGGGGCGTCGAGCGTGTCGCTCGCCTGCTGCGATCCGTACACCGCGGGCTTGGGGAAGCCGCCCTTCGTGCCGCCGACGTGGTCGATGCGCGCATCGGTGAGGATCACGCGCTTCACCGGCAGCTCGAACGCATCGACCGCGGCGGCGAACGGCTCCCACTGCGCGCGCACCATCAGCGTGTCGATCACGGTGATGCCGTCGTCGTCGATCACGACACCCGCGTTCGCCGCGCCGGTGCCGCCGCCGGCATCGGACTGGAGCCACGCGTACACGCCGTCGCCGAGCTCGGTGAGCGTCGTCATGACGGCGAGGCTACGTCGGCGGTGTCGTCGCACGGACCGGTCCGGGTTTACTCTCACCTGCATGTCCGAACGCTCACGCAACCTCCCCCGTCGTACCTGTCTCGCCGTGCCCGGCTCGAGCGAGAAGATGCTCGGCAAGGCGCCCGGCCTCGGCGCCGACATGGTGTTCCTCGACCTCGAGGACTCCGTCGCGCCGCTCGAGAAGGAGTCGGCGCGCGACAACGTCGTCAAGGCGATCAGCAGCCTCGACTGGGGCGACACGGTGGTGTGCGTGCGCGTGAACGCGTGGGACACCAAGTGGACCTACCGCGACGTGATCCACATTGTCGAGCACGCGGGTGAGCGCCTCGACGAGATCATGCTTCCGAAGGTGCAGTCGGCCGCCGAGATCGTGGCGCTCGACCTGCTCCTCACGCAGATCGAGACCACGATCGGGCGCGAGAGCCACGTCGGCATCGAGGCGCAGATCGAGACGGCGCGCGGCCTCATCAACGTGGAAGAGATCTGCGCCGCGTCGCCGCGCATGGAGACGATCATCTTCGGCCCTGCCGACTTCGCCGCATCGACCGAGATGCCGGTGCTCACCGGTGGTGTGCAGATTCCTGAGTACCCCGGCGACCACTTCCACTACGTGTTCGCCAAGATCCTCATGGCCGGACGCGCGAACGGTCTGCAGGTGATCGATGGTCCGTTCCTCAAGATCAAAGACGTCGACGCGCTGCGCGACTACGCGATGCGCACCCGCGTGCTCGGCTACGACGGCAAGTGGGCGCTGCACCCCGACCAGGTCGCGGTGATCAACGACGTGTTCACGCCCACGCAAGAGCAGTACGACCACGCGTTCGACATCCTCGAGGCGTACGAGCAGGCCACCGAGGGCGATCGACGCGGTGCGGTGATGTTCGGCGACGAGATGATCGACGAGGCGAGCCGCAAGATGGCGAACAAGTTCGTCAGCCGTGGCGAGCGCGCCGGCATGGCACGCAGCGCGCAGTGAGTTGATCGCGTGACCACCGGCGCCGACCGGTCCGCGCCCGCGTTCGCCGAAGGCACGGTTGAAATCGACGCGCCGCGCGAGCGCGTGTGGGCAGTGCTCACCGACTTCGCGAACTGGCCCAAGTGGCAAGCCGAGGTCGGGAAGGTCACCGTCGACGGCGAACCAGCGCCAGGCATGAAGTTCAAGTGGAAGACCGGGTCGGGCTCCATTCGATCCACGATCGTCGACTTCGAGGTGCCGGGTGCCGTGACCTGGTCGGGCACGACGCTTGGCATCAACGCCATGCACGCGTGGCAGCTCACCGAGGCCGACGGCGTCACCACCGTGTCGACGCAGGAGTCGTGGAAAGGCATCGTCGTCCGGCTCATGCGTCGCTCGTTGGCGCCTGCACTGCAGCGCGCCATCGACACCGGCCTCCTCGAGCTGAAAGCCGCGGTCGAGCATCCCGCGGCACCTGCACCCGCCGACTGACCTGCAGCCGTCACCTCCGTCCGATCCCACGCTGCGTGGGCGCGCCGCAGTGATTCACCTGTGTCAGACACAAACACCCAGATGGCTCTGCCGTTGGAACTCCAGAGCCATCACGATGGTCACCGTGGATCCGCAGACCACCCTCAGCGATCTCATGGACGCGACGGACGGCGCCGCGCTGGTGCGCGCGCTCGGTGCTGGCGAGTTCGCCCTCTTTTACCAACCCATCGTCGATCTGGCGACGCGCCAGGTGGTGGGTGCCGAGGCGCTCACCCGCTGGCCTGCCGCCAATGCACTCGGGTATCAGATCTGTGAGGTCGTGGAAACGCTCGAGTTGGCTGGGCTCGTCGACGAGCTCGACTCGTGGGTGTTGGGGGAGGGCCTTCGCCAGTTGGCGACCTGGCAAGACGACGAGTTGGTCAGCGCCTCGTTCTGTCTGAACATCAACGTGTCGTCGCTCGATTTCGACTCGGCCACCTTCGCCGGTCGGATTGCGCGGGCCGTGAACGACTCAGGCGTCGACCCGAGCGGCGTGGTGATCGAGATCACCGAGACGCAGGCGTTGACCAACATCCACGACGCGCAACGCAATGTCGCCGCGGTCCACGAGATGGGAATGCACCTCGCGCTCGACGACTTCGGCTCCGGCTACAGCAACTTCGCACGCTTACACGCGCTCACGTTCGACGTTGTCAAGATCGACCGCTGCTTCACCCAGGTGTGCCGCACGGAGATCGGGAGTGCCTTCATTGACGCACTCGTCGGCCTGGCCAGGTGTGTGGATGCGCGGGTGATCGCCGAAGGCATCGAGACGCCCGATGCAGCCGACCGCATGCATCGCGCGGGGTGCGACGCAGGTCAGGGGTTTCTGTGGGCACCGGCCGTGCCCGCGTCGCTCATGGAGTCGTTCCTCCGTGGCACGGTGCCGCTGGGCGCGACGAGCGACCGGGCCGCCTGATGGCCGCCGGGATCGTTGTGACCGTGGGCGCCGAGCACCGATGGCGGTGGTGGAAGCCGCTTTCGCTCCAAGTCGCGCTCCTGGGTCTGCTCACCGTCGGCGTCGTCGCGGCGGTCGCGCTGGTGCCCGCGTTGCTGACGGGTACTGCGCACCGGCAGCTGTCGACATCCGCCATGCAAGCGAAGGCGCGACTCTTCGCTCTCGAGCGCGTGAACGAAGAGCTCGTCAAGGAACGCGTGACCAATGACGAGTTCTTCGCGACGCCGGTGGGGAAGCGTGAGGCAGCGGTCGGTGCTTCGACGGCGCAGTTCCTCGCCGTTGAATCCGCATGGAGGCGCTTCAGCCGTCTGACGCCGCGCCTTGCCGGCGAAACCGCGTTGCGAGCGCAGTACGCGTCTGGTCGAGCGACGTTCACGACCTTGGCGACCGAGTCGTTGGGCGTCGACGCGATCGGGCCGACCAGCGATTTGGTCGCCGTGAGCCG
>JBEVLJ010000017.1:0-3229 GCA_040509195.1 Acidimicrobiia bacterium | reverse complement strand
CATGATCCCGATCTTCTTGTGATCGATGGTGGTGAACCAGCTCCAGAACCCGGTGGTCGCCTTCGGGCGACGCAGGATCACGGGCCGGCGGGCGACCTTGGTGAGCGACTGGGTGTCGGTGAACGCCGTCGTCATTTCTGCTCCAGCAGCCAGTCGGCCAGCGTGTTTGCTTCGTCCTTCGTCATCACCGGCATGCCCTTGGGTGTGTTCTCCGTGAAGCTCGGCATGCCGACGCAGACGCCGTCACCCGGAGGTTGTCGACAGTCCTGCGACAGCATCGGGATCATGCCCGGCGCATCGAGCAACCAGTCGACGAGCCTGGCGTGGTCGAGTTTGTAGTACCCGCTGGCGAAGGTGGTGCGGCTCGCGAGGTGCGTGAGGTTCGGGCCGTAGTTCACCGTCGCGGAGTCGTCGAACGTGTGACAGTTGGTGCACTGGTACTTCTTGACGAGCTGCGGCGCGGGCTCGTCGAGGTACGCCTTGGCGTTCGGGTCGTTCGGCTTCTCGGGATCGGGCCCGTAGAGCGCGTTGACCGGGCCTTCCTGCTGCTGCGACACCCAGTCGGCGAAGTCCGACGGCGACTGCGCAATCACGCGGAAGCGCATGTTGGCGTGCGAGAGACCGCAGTACTCCTTGCACTGCCCCAGGTAGGTGCCCGCTTCGCTCGCTTCGATGGTGAGCGTGTTCGTGTGACCGGGAACCACGTCGCGCGTGCCGGAGAGCTCCGGCACCCAGAAGCTGTGGATCACGTTGCACGCACCCTGGTCGCACGCCTTCAGCTTGATGGCGACCTTGCGCCCGACGGGGATGTGCAACTCGTTGGCGGTGACCACCTTGGCGTCGGTGTACTGGAATTCCCACCAGAACTGCTTGCCGACGACGGTGACCTGCAGCGCGCTGTCGGGCGCCGGCTCGGCGAGGTCGAAGATCGTGCCGATCGTGGGCACGGCGATGACCGCGAGGAGCAGCGCGGGGATCATCGTCCAGCCGATCTCGAGCTTCGTGTTGCCGTGCACCTGCTTGGGGTTCTCGTTCTTCCCCTCGCGGTAGCGGAACTTGAGGCCCACGTAGATCGTGGCGATGATGATGAAGATCCCGACCGCGATGGCGAGGATCGCGACGGGCGCGAAGAGATCGAAGATCTTCTGCGCCTCGGGGCCGTGAGGCTTGAGGGTGTTCTGTCCGTTGTTCTTGGCCTCGGAACACCCGGCGAGCGCGAGGGACGAGAAGACGACGACAGCCAGGGCCACCCGACGCATCGTGCGGACGCGGGGCCGGCGGGTCGTCCTCGTGCGACGTGGCGTCATGTCCCCTTCCAGCACCGCTGCTCGGACGTCGTCGGAATCGAACGCGGTCGTGACTCTACATGGGGCGCGTTCGCGATCAGCAACTTCTGCGGCCACTGATTTCGCGCGGAATCACACGTAGGGCATTCAGTACCCGAGGCGGTCGAGCGAGTGGGCTCGACGTTGCCAATCACGCTCCACGGAGACCCGCGTCTCGAGGAAGACGCGGGTGCCGAGCAGGCGCTCCAGCTCCTCTCGCGCGCGGGTGCCGGCTTCCTTGAGCACCGCGCCCCCCTTGCCGATCACCATGCCCTTCTGCGAGTCGCGCTCGACGAGGATCCGCGCGGAGATGTGCAGCACCTCATCGCCAACCGTTCCGTCGTCGTTGACGGCGTCCTGGCGACGCTCGGGGTCGATCTCGGCGACGACGGTGATCGAGTGCGGTAGCTCTTCGCGCGCGACCTTCAGCAGCTGCTCGCGCACGAGCTCCGCGGCGAGGAACGACTCCGGCTGATCCGAGATCATGTCGTCGGGGTAGTAGTGCGGGCCTTCGGGGAGGCGCGCTTCGAGCTCGCCGACCAGCGCGTCGACACCATCACCGTCGAGCGCAGACAGCGGCACGTACGCGTCGAAGTCGCCCAGCTCCGCAGCCGCCTTCACCAGGTGTTCGGCCACGCGGTTGCCGTCGACGAGATCGATCTTGTTGACCACGAGCACCGACGGCGTGTCGACCGCCTGCACGATCTCGGCAACGAAGCGATCGCCCGGGCCGATCGCACCCGACGCGTCGATGACCATGCACACCACGTCGACCTCGTCGAGCGTGGCGCGGGCGCGTTCGTTGGTTCGTTCACCCAGCAACGTGCGGGGCTTGTGGATTCCGGGGGTGTCGAGCAGCACGAGTTGGGTGTCGTCGGTGGTGCGCACGCCTCGAATCTGGGTGCGCGTCGTCTGCGGTCGATCGGAGACGATCGCCACCTTCGAGCCCACGACCTGGTTCACCAGCGTCGACTTCCCCACGTTCGGCCGTCCGACCAGCGTGACGAAACCTGACCTGAACGGTCGATCGCTCACGTGGTGGACGCATCCGCATCTTCGGGAGGCACGATCGGGATCTCGCCGGTCTCGTCGCGTCGACGGATCACCACCGACACGATGCGGCGTCCCTGCACGCGCTCCGCACACAACTCGATGCCCTTGAAGTGGACGCACTCGCCCTCGTCGGGCACCTTGCCGAGGAGGTTGAACACGAGACCACCGACGGTGTCCCACTCGGTGTCGGGGAGCTCGATGCCGAGCTCGTCGCTCACCTCGTCGATCGCCATCTTGCCGGGCACGCGCAGCGAGCCGTCGGCGAGGTGCTCCACGGACGGTGCTTCCACGTCGTACTCGTCGGCGATCTCGCCGACGATCTCCTCGAGCAGGTCTTCGAGGGTGACGAGCCCCGCGGTGCCGCCGTGTTCGTCGACGACGACCGCCATGTGGAACTGCTTGGTCTGCATCTCGTTGAGCAACTCGGCCACGCGCTTCTGCTCGGGCACGAACACCGCCGGCCGCAGCGCGGTGCGCACCGCGAGATCGCCGTCACCGGCGCGGGCGCGCCGCACGAGGTCTTTGAGGTACACGAGGCCGAGGATGTTGTCGGTCGTGTCCTCGTAGGCAGGCAGACGCGAGTAGCCGCCGGCGATCGCGTGGTCGATGGCGGCTTCGATCGTCTCGTCGGCTTCGACCGCGACCATGTCGGGCCGCGGCAGCATCGCTTCGCGCACGACGGTGTCGCCGAACTCGAAGATCGAGTGGATGAGTTGACGCTCGCCGCGTTCGATCACGTTGTCGTCGGCCGCGACGTCGGCCATGGTGAGGATCTCCTCCTCGGTGATGAACGGACCTTCCTTCAGGCCCTTGCCGGGGAGCACCACGTTCGCGACGCCGATGAGCCCGCG
>JBEVLJ010000016.1:0-7263 GCA_040509195.1 Acidimicrobiia bacterium | reverse complement strand
GCCCGGGAGTCGGCCTCCGTCGCGGACTCGTCACGAAGGCGAAACCGGAAGGTGAAGCTGTGGAGGGTGCGCTCGTAGGTGAGCGTGCCCGTTTCGGTGAATGCAGCCTTCACCACGTCGTGCGCTGCGGCATCGGTGAGCAAACGTGCGCGGACCGGCTCGGCGAGCGCACCGAAGCGACCACGCACCGTGACGCGGAAGATGCGGAGCGTCACGTGCTGGGGTGCGCGGCGACGAGCGCGAGCACCTCGTCGCCGTACCGCTCGACCTTGACCGGCCCGACACCTGAGAGCGCGAGCAGGTCTCGCGGCGTTCGTGGGCGGGCGACGGCCACCGCCGCGAGCGTGGCGTCGTGGAAGACGACATACGCGGGCGCGCCCGATGCGTTCGAGATGCGCCGGCGCCACTCCACCAGCGCTTCGTAGAGCGGACGATCGACATCGGTGAGGTCACGCGCCGGGTTCTTGCGATCCGAGTTCGCGCCGCGGGCGGTGGCCACGTTCCGGCGAGCGGCATCGATGCTCGCCGCCGCGCTCGCGCCATCTGGCGCCTCGCGACCTTCGAGGCGATCGATGGCGCGCTCGACGCGCGTGAGCCACGGACTTGCGGTGCGGTTGGCAGTGCGAAGACCAATCGCGCGCGTGTGTGACCAGCTCACATGCAACGCGCGCTCGGCGCGACTCAGTGCGACATACAGGAGACGCTGCTCCTCGTCGAGCGCGTCGGGTGTCTTGGCGTACGAGATCGGTACCAGCCCGCGCTCGACGCCCGCGACGAAGACGGTGTCGAACTCGAGACCCTTCGCGCGGTGGAACGTGAGGAGCTCCACCGCGTCGTCGCGCGAGGTGTCGCTGTCGTCGCTGCGCAGCGCCGTCTGCAAGAACCCGAGGAATCCGTCGACCGAACCGCGCCCACCGTCGGCGTCGAGGTACTCCCGACCGAGACGCACGAGCGCGTCGGCGTGCTCGCGGCGTTCCTCCGACTGCTCTTCGGCGTCGACCGCGAGATCGGTGAGGTGCTCCTCGAACGTGCGCCCGGGCGCGGTGCGCGCGCCGACGCGGAGATCCTCGAGCGCCACCTGGACTTCGGGCCGGTCGAGGAAGCGCGTGCCCCCGCGCACGGTGATCGGGATCCCGGTGCGCGTGAAGGCCTCTTCGAAGTGGGCCGACTGCGCGTTGGTGCGGTACAGCACGGCGATGTTCGACCAGCGCACGCCGTCGCGGTGCGCACGCGTCACGGCCGTCGCGATGCCGGCGGCCTCGGCGGTCTCACTGTCGTAGTCGGTGACGGTGGGGACGGGGCCGTCGGGACGCGCAGCGCGGACCGTGGGACGACGCGCGTTGGGGGCGCCGAGCACCGATGTGGCCGTCGCCACGACCTGTGGGCTCGAGCGGTAATTGCTGCCCAGACGCACGACATGCACGTCGGGGTACTGCGCGGCGGGGAAGTGGGCCTGGAAGCGCATGAGGAACGACGGATCGGCACCGGCGAAGCCGTAGATGGCCTGATCGCCGTCGCCGACGACGCAGAGGTCGTGGCCATCGCCCAGCCACGCCCGCAGCAATCGGAACTGCGATGGGCTCGCATCCTGGAACTCGTCGACGTAGAGGTGACGGAAGCGCCAGCGCTGCGCGGCGGCGAACTCGGGATCGCGCGCGAACGCATCGGCGCAGCCCGAGATGAGATCGTCGAAGTCGACGAGGCCACGCTTGCGCTTGTCCTTCTCGTACGCCTTGAAGATCTCGGCGATCTGCTCGGCGGGCCGCGGCAGGTTGCGACCCGCCGCCGTGGCGGCGTCGGGGTAGCGATCGGGCGACACCAAGCTGGCCTTGGCCCATTCGATCTCGCTCGCCACGTCGGCCGCGGCAAGGGCCGCTTCACGCCCGCGCACCCCCCCCATGAGGGGCAGGAGAATTCGCACCTTGCGTTCGAGCAGGGTGGGCATCGTGCGACCCGCGTCGTCGACGCGCTTGCGCAGCTGCGCGAGTGCGATGGCATGGAACGTGCCTGCGGTGACCGATTGCTGCACGCCGAGTGACGCGAGCCGTGACCGCAACTCGCCCGCAGCCTTGCGAGTGAAGGTGACCGCGAGCACGTGGCGCGGGTCAGTGGCACCTTCGAGCGCTTGCCACGCGATGCGTCGCGTGAGCACCCGCGTCTTGCCCGAACCGGCGCCGGCGAGGATGGCGAGCGGTGTGCCAGTGGCGGTGACCGCGTCGCGTTGCGTCGCGTCGAGGCCATGCAGCAGATCGTCCACGATGGCACCGTATCCAAGCGGTGTGTCACTCACGGGATGTCGGCCGCGGCAACGACGAAGGGCAACGAGGAAGGCCCCGAGTAGTCTCCGCCGCTTTCGCCGCTTCGATCTCCTCGGGGCCGTTTCCTCTGGCGTGACTCTGACTCGCTGCGCTGGTCCATCCGCTCGGGTTGCCCCGATGGACTGCCCTGCGCGCTCCGCCTGGGCCTCGCCGCCGGTTCGAAGGTGCGCTCACGTTCCTTCGCGGGGGTGGTCCCGCTCCGGTCTGCGCTCGCACCGGCTCTCACCGGTCTCCGCACCATACAGGCGCGCGCGCCACCTGACAAGGGGAAAACCCTGTGGATTTCGCGGCGGAAAACTACGGTGCGCGTCGCGATGGATCTGATGCCGCTCGACGAGTTCGAAACCTTCGTTGCCGACGCGATGGACTCGATCCCCGTGGAGCTCGCGAGCGCGATGGAGAACGTCGCGGTCGTCGTGCAGGACTGGCCCACGCAGGCGCAACTCGCGCCGCACGTGCACGGTCGCGGCGGCACGTTGCTCGGGCTCTACGAAGGTGTGCCGCTCACCGAGCGCGGACCGATGTCGTACGCGGGCGCGATGCCGGATCGCATCACCATCTTCCGCGGGCCGCTGTGCGAACGCGCGCGCAACCGGGAGGAGCTCGCCGCGCAGGTGCGCGTCACCGTGCTCCACGAAGTCGGCCACTACTTCGGCATGAGCGACGCGCGGCTCCACGAGCTCGGTTGGGCCTGAACCAGCGATCGAACCGCGACCGCCGGCAGGTGCGCGCGGGCCGTCAAACGCTGCCGTACGCTCTCGCGCATGGCGTACCCGAAGAATCTGATCCAACAGGGCGAGACGGTCGCGCTCGATCTCCGTCCGCACTGGTGGTACTTCTCGCGCAACATCTTCACCGGGATCCCCCTCGCGATCCTCGTGATCTTCCTGTTCAACCTCGACAGCGGTTTCGTGAAGGACGCGTCGAGCTGGCTCGTGGTGATCCTCCTCGTCGCGTGGTCGGCGTGGTTGGTGCTCAAGTACTTCCAGTGGACGATGACGTACTTCGTGGTCACCGATCGCCGGGTGATCTACCGCACCGGTGTGCTCTCGAAGAAGGGCGTGGAGATCCCGCTCGAGCGCATCAACACCATCAACTTCCACCAACGAATCATCGATCGCATCATCGGTGCCGGTGATCTCGACATCGAGTCGGCGGGCCGAGACGGTCAGAGCCACTTCGACTTCGTGCGCCACCCCGACGGTGTGCAGCACGAGATCTACCGCGAGATGGAGAAGCGCAACATGCCGCAGAATTTCATGCAGCCGGCACCTGCCACGGCGCCGACGGCACCCGCGGCGGCGCCCCCGAGCGTTCCCGAGCAGATCGAGCAGCTCGCGCAGCTGAAGGCGCAGGGCCACATCACCGATGCCGAGTACGAGCAGAAGAAGGCCGAGCTCCTCGACCGCATGTAGCCATCCAACGACCTCTGGCTTCATGTTGACGGCGTGAGCGTCGATACTGGTGTCCATGAATCGCATTGCTGCTTCGTGGGAGATCGCCAAGCGCTCGTGGGCCGTGCTCCGCAGCGACAAGTCGTTGGCGTGGTTCCCGATCTTCTCGTTCCTCGCCTCGGTCGCGGTGTTCGCCGTCATCGGCGGGCTCATCGCGCTGATGGGCATCGACGACTCGTCGACCGGCTCATCGCTGAAGCCGCTCGGCTGGGTGCTCATCGTGATCGCGTACCTTGCGCTCGCGTTCGTGCAGACCTACTTCCTCGCCGCCCTCGTCGCCGGCGCCGATCAACGGCTGCAGGGTCGGAATTCCACGGTGAGCAGCGCGTTGCAGGTCGCAAACTCGCGCCTACATCGCCTCCTGCCGTGGGCCGCCGTGAGCGCCACCGTCTCGATCGTCATCACGATGATCGAGCGCCAGGGCATCGTCGGCCAGGTCATCGCCCGGCTGGTCGGGCTCGCGTGGAACCTCGTCACGTTCCTCACCATCCCGATCCTCGTGATCGAAGACATCGGGGTCGGCGCCGCGTTCACGCGCTCGAAAGATCTGTTCAAGCAGACCTGGGGTGAGAACGTCGTCGGCCAATTCGGTCTCGGCGCCGTGGGATTCCTCGTGACGCTGCCCGCGTTCGCGTTCATCGGGATCGGTGCCGCACTCGGCACCGCCGGCCTGATCGTGCTCGGTGGGGTCGCGGTCGTGTGGTTGATCGTGACCGCCACGATCATGAGCGCGTTGAGTGGCATCTACCGCACCGCGCTGTACCGCTACGCGACGAGCGGCCAGGTGCCGGCCGACTTCGCCGGCTCCGACTTCCGAGCCGCGTTCCGGCAGAAGCGCGGCCGCGAGAGCTGACGCGGTCCGCCTCCGGCAGCCGCGACCTCGCCCCATAGGGTGGGGGCGATGGCACCGTTGCTCGACGTCGACAATTGGCCGGAGCTCGACGACCCGATCTTCGTGGCCGTGCTGTCGGGATGGGTCGACGCCGGCGCAGCGGGAAGCGGCGGGCTCGCGGTGATCGACGGTCAGCTCACGGCTCGTCGTGCGTTCGCCAAGATCGATCTCGCCGACCTGATGGATCTCCAGCAGACGCGCCCGAGCGTCCACCTCGCCGGCGGTCTCACCCGCGAGATCACGTGGCCGTCGATCGAGCTCGTGGCCGGCCACCTGGGTCACGACGTGGTGTTGTGCCACGGGCCGGAACCGTCGTTGCGGTGGCGTGCCATCCTCGGAGAGATCGCCGAAGCCGCCGCGCGTCTCGGTGTCACGCGTGCGTTCACGCTCGGTGGCATTCCGAGCATGGCGTCGCATCGCCGGGCCATCCAGGTCATGAGCACCGCGTCCTCGCCTGATCTGCTCGACGTGCCCACCGCGTGGCGCAGTGACTACACCGGGCCCACGGGCGCGCAGACCGTGTTGCAAGTGCTGCTCGGCGAGGTCGGCATCCCCACGATGTCGTTGTGGGCGCAAGTGCCGCACTACGTGTCGGCGGGTCCCTCGCCGCCGTCGATGCGTGCGGTGTTGGCGAAGTTGCGCGAGTTGTCGGGTCTCACCATCGACCTCGGAGAGCTCGACGACCAGGCCGCCGCATACGTGCGTCGCGTCGAAGAGAGCATCGCGGAACGGCCCGATGTGGTAGCGGCGATCGACGCCATCGAGTCCGACACCTCCGACACCACCACGTTCGCCCAGGCGCTCGACGAGGGCGAGCTGCCGAGTGGGGACGAGTTGGCGTCGGAGATCGAGAAGTTCCTGCGCGGCCAGGGCTGACGGCTTCCACCTCGCGCCGAGCCGTTGCCACCGACCCAACCCGAGTCAAGGAGACCCATGAGCGTCGTCAAGATCAACGCCATCACGGTGCCGAAAGAGCGTCACGACGAGCTCGAGGCGCGCTTCGCGGCGCGCGCCGGCGCGGTATCGGGATCGCCGGGCTTCGAGGCATTCGAGCTGCTCCGCCCGGCGGACGACCGCGACGTGTTCCTCGTGTACACGCGGTGGGCCACCGAGGAAGACTTCCAGAACTGGATGTCGAGCGCGGCGTTCGGACACGGTCACGCGCAGCACCAAGGGCAGGGCCCGGTGAGCAACGAGTCGGCGCTGTGGTCGTTCAATGTGGTGCAGCACGAGGACGCGCCCGCCACGTAGTGGAAACACTGCTCAGCTTTCACAAGTGGTGGGGCTATGCGGCGATCGTCGCCAACGCGATCGTCGGTGTGCTCGCGCTCGTCGCGTGGCAGTGGCGCAAGGCACGCGGCCGGTGGCTGTGGATCTGCACGATCGGCGCCGAGGCGGCGATGATGCTCCAGGTGCTGGTCGGCACGATCCTGGTCGCGGCCGGCCACTACAAGCCAGTGCGCTTCCACATGTTCTACGGCTTCGTGGCCTTCATCACCGTCGGCATCGCGTACCAGTACCGTCGTTCGATGCGCGGTCGCACTGAGATGTTCTACGGGTTCGTCGGCCTGTTCCTCATGGGCCTCGGCATTCGTGCCGTGATGCAGGTCGTCTGACGTGCCGTCCGACGTCGTGTCCGCGAACGGCGGCGATCGCCGCCTGCGCGTGTTGTTGCTGTTCGGTGGACGTTCCGCCGAGCACGACGTGTCGCGCACCACGGCCGTCGCCGTCGCGGGTGCGCTCGATCCCGAGCGGTACGAGATCGTGCCGGTGGCCATCACCACCGACGGTCGCTGGCTGACCGCCGACTCCGCGCAACGCGCGATCGCGGCCAGTTCCCGAGATGGTGACCCGAACGCATTGCCGTCGCAGTTCGCGATCGACGGCGCGCTCGCCGCAGGCATGGGCGACCTCGTGGCCGATCCGTCGTCGCGCGCGGTGGCGTCGAGCGCGAACCCCTTCGATGTCGACGTGGTGCTGCCGCTCTTGCACGGACCGTACGGCGAAGACGGCACGGTGCAAGGCCTGCTCGAGCTCGCCGATCTTCCCTACGTGGGATCCGGTGTGGTCGGCTCCGCGGTGGGCATGGACAAGGTGATGATGAAGCGCGCCTTCACCGCGGCAGGGTTGGCGCAGGTCGGCTACCGCGCGTTCCGTGACGGGCACGACCTGGCCGGGTTCGTCGACGAGGTCGAAGCCGCGTTCGGGTTCCCATGCTTCGTGAAGCCGGCCAACCTCGGATCGTCGATCGGGGTGTCGAAGGCCCGCGACCGCGCTGAGCTGCTCGCGGCGTGCGAGCTCGCGTTGACGTACGACGAGTGGATCGTCGCGGAGGAAGGCGTGGTCGCGCGCGAGATCGAGGTCGCGGTGCTCGGCGATGACCCCGCGGTCGCATCGGTGCCGGGTGAGATCGTGCCCGGCGACGACTTCTACTCGTACGCCGACAAGTACGAAGCAGACGACGCGCAGTTGCTCGCGCCCGCGCCACTCACGCCGGAACAGACCGCGGCGGCGCAGGCGATGGCGCTCGCCGCGTTCGACGCGTGCCGCCTCGAAGCGATGGCACGTGTCGACGTGTTCTTCGAAGAGACCGCGCCCG
>JBEVLJ010000015.1:0-7607 GCA_040509195.1 Acidimicrobiia bacterium | reverse complement strand
GGTGCCGGAGTCGACTGCACTCGGTGCCGCGTTCCTGGCGGGCCTGGCCGAGGAGGTGTGGTCGTCGGTCGACGACGTGGCACGCGCGTGGCATGCCGACACGACGTTCGCCCCACGAGCGGGCGCCGACATCGACCTCGAACGCCGGCGCGCCGAGTGGAGCCGCGCCATCGAACGCGCGCGCAACTGGAGCACCGGGTGAAGGCCGCGTGAGCCGGCCGAGCGGTCAGCCGAGCTTGGTGAGGGCGCGCTTCACGCCGCGCACCGCTTGACCGATTCGGTGCTCGTTCTCGACGAGCGCGAACCGCACGAACCCTTCGCCGCCGGGCCCGAACCCGACGCCCGGCGACACCGCCACCTTCGCGTCACGCACGAGGAGCTTGGCGAACTCGAGGCTGCCCATCTCCACGTAGGGCGCGGGGATCGGCGCCCACACGAACATCGTGCCCTTGGGCTTCTCGATCTCCCACCCGACGCGTGCGAGACCGTCGACGAGCGCGTCGCGACGGCTGCAATAGATCGCGTTCGCCTCTTTCGGGTAGTCCGGGATCTCGTTCATCGCCACGGTCGCCGCGATCTGGATCGGCTGGAACGTGCCGTAGTCGAGGTAGCTCTTGAGCTTCGCGAGCGCGCCGACCACTTCGGCGTTGCCGAGCAGGAAGCCCACGCGCCATCCGGCCATCGAGAACGACTTGGTGAGCGTGTAGAGCTCGACGGCAACGTCGGTCGCGCCCGGCACCTGCAGGATCGACGGCGGCTCGTAGCCGTCGAACGCGAGGTCGGCGTAGGCGAAGTCGTGCACCAGCAGCACGTCGTGCTCCCGCGCGAACTCCACGATGCGCGTCATGAAGTCGAGGTCGACGCACGCGGTCGTGGGGTTGTGCGGGAACGACAGCACGATCACGCGCGGCCGCGGCCAGGAGTCTTCCCACGCTTCGAGGAGGTTGGCGAAGAAGTCCTGGTCGGGACCGAGGCGCACATGGCGCACTTCGGCACCCGCCAGGATCGGACCCCAGATGTGGATCGGGTACGACGGGCTCGGCACGAGGGCCGCGTCGCCGGGCCCGAGCAGCACCCACATCAAGTGCGAGAAGCCTTCCTTCGCACCGATCGTGGAACAGGCCTGGGTCTCGGGGTCGAGTTCCACGCCGAACTTGCGCTGATACAGGTCGGTGATGGCGAGCCGCAGCTTCGGGATGCCCTTGCTCGACGAGTAGCGGTGGTTCCGCGGGTTCTCCACCGCTTCGGCCAGCTTCTTGACCGCGACGTCGGGCGACGGGAGGTCGGGGTTGCCGAACCCGAGGTCGACCACGTCCTCGCCGGCACGTCGTTGCTCGATCTTGAGGGCATCCATGATGCCGAACACATACGGCGGAAGGGCGTTGATCCGGCGGAACTCCATCGCCCGATCGTACCGGCGCACCGCGCGCCCGCCCGATGCATTCAGGCGTCGGAACGGCCGAGCCTGCGGTCGGACAACGGTCGTTGCAACGCGACCCTGACGCCTACCCGATGCAGCGCGTCGTTGGTCGCGTGGCCTCAGCGGCGAGCGTCAAGAAGCAGGCTGCGGACCTCGCCGAACATGGTGGCGTTGGTGGGATCCGACGAGTCGATGGGCGCGACCATGACCCACTCGGCGCCCGCGTCGACATACGGCTGGAGGGCCGCAGCCATCGTGGCGGGGCCGCCGACCAGCGCGCCCTTCGGCGCGTCGAGGCGGGCCGCTTTGGCGTGCGCGGCATCGTCGTCGGGCGCGAGCACCACGAGCCCGCCCCACGACACCACGAACGGCACGCGGCGAGCAGCCGAGCGCAGCTCGCCGGCGCGCTTCGTGAAGTTCTCGGCGCTGGTGCCCCATGAGTTCCACCCATCGGCTTCGTGCGCCGCGAGCTCGCGCACCGCGCCGGCGAGGCCGCCGACCCACACCGGATAGCCGCGATCGCGCATTGCGACGACGTTGTCGCGCAACGACTCGACGCGCACGTCCATCGTGCCGAACGACAGGCCGAAGTTCTCGTTCTCGTCTTCGCTCTCGCTGTCACCGGCACCGACGGTGACGAACAGGCGGTCCTCACCCGCGATGCGCGCCACCGTGTCGAAACCGTTCGCCATCGTGGCGGGCGGTCGCAACGTCGCACGCGCGACGAGAGATCCGACACCAATGCGCGACGTGTCGGCCGCGACCGCGCCGAGCAACGCGAACATCTCGAGCGCGGGCCGCTTCGTGCCGTCCGCCGCGCGGCGGAACAAGTGGTCGTACGCGAACACTGCGTCGAGCCCGGCGTCTTCGGCCGCGTGCGCGACCGCGAGCGCGGGGTCGGCCGTTTGGCGGAACGACGGGAGGGTGATGCCGACGTACGTCATCAGCGCACCACGAGCTCGCGCGCCAGGACTGCGGCGCCGACGAGCCCGGCGTCGTCGCCCAACCGCGCCGCCATCACGGGGACTTCGGGCCGGTACCGAGCACCTTCGAGGTGGCCGCGAAACGCCTCGCGGATCGGATCGAGCAGCAGATCGCCCAGATCGATCAAGCCACCCGACACCACCACCACCTCAGAGTCGAGGACGTTCACGAGACCGACGAGTCCGATCGCAACCTGGACCGCGAACTCGTGCACGATCGCGATGGCATCGGCCTCGCCTGCGAGCGCGGCGTCGCCGGTGAGTGCCCCGGTGACCGCGTCGACCGACCCACCGGCGCGGGCAAGCACCGACGGCGCCGCGCCCGCGCCCGCGCGCGCACGCGCCAACGCGCCCAGTGCCGTGCCCGACGCCAACGCCTCCCAGTGCCCGGTCTCGCCACACGCACATGCGGGGCCGTGCGGGTCGACCTGGAAGTGACCCACCTCTCCCCCGAATCCATGCGCGCCGCGCAAGACCCGACCGCCGGTGACGATCCCGCCACCGACACCGGTGCCGAGTGTGATCACGAGTGCGTCGGTGTGACCACGCGCCGCTCCGTGCACCAATTCGGCGAGCGCGGCGACGTTGGCATCGTTGTCCACGGTGACCGGCATGCCGAGTGCAGCTTCCAACCGCGCCGCGACGGGCGCGCCGATGAATGCCGGCACATTCGGCGAGTAGTGGATCACGCCGTCACGGTCGACCATTCCCGCGGCGCCCACCCCGAGCACGTCGAGCGCGTGGCCATCCGCACCTGACGCGTTCGTGCGGAGCTGTTCGACCGCACCCGCGATCGTGTCGACGATTCCGTCGAGGGTGTCGGGCGTGTCGGTCTTCACCTTCTCGACGACCGCGCCGGCGTGATCGACGCGCCCGATGCGCACGTGGGTGCCGCCCAGATCGACGCCGTACGTGGTCGCACCCGGTTCGATCTCGTGTGATGGCGTCGACGTCATGCGCGCCCGTCTCCAGGGTCGGCGTCTTCAGGCTCGGCGACTCCCGGTTCGCCGCGGCCGGTGGACTCGGTGGGTGTGGGACTGCTGCACGCGCGGTCAGCGGCATCAATGACCGCGCGCGCCACTTCGAGCAGGGCATCGACCACGCTCACGAGGGTGTCCTTCACTTCGGGCACGATGGCCACCAACTCGGTGATCAAGGCGTCCAACGGCGACGGCGGGGGCAGGGGCCGCTCCTCGCTCCCCACCTCGTCGGCCGGCACGGATTCGGGATGCGCGTCGTCAGTCATCGGGGTCCGGAGCCTCCCTCCGCGACGCGTTGCAGCGCGCCGAGCGCCGCGGTGATGATGCGACCCGCGGCGGCACGCTGCAGCATGCCCGGCAGCGGCACCGCAAGATCGATGTGCAGGTCATACGCGACGAGGGTGCCGGCGTCCTGCGCACTGAACTCGTACCGGCCGTCGATCGCGCGCACCATGTCGCCTTCCACCAGCGTCCACGAGAACGCGCGTGGCGCGTCAGTGAAGTCGTAGTCGAGCACGTAGCGGATCGCCTTGCCGAGCGCCGACGCGTGGTACTCGACGCGCGTCGCGCGACCGGTGTCGTCGCGGTCGAGTACCGCAACCGACGTGACGTCGGTCGCCCACGAGGGGTACTCCTCGAAGTCGGCCGCGATGCCGAAGCACATCGCAGGCGACGCGGCCACGACGATCTCTTCATGCGTCGTGTCCGCCACGTCAGGATGCTACCTACCTCGTTGTCGCTCGCCGCCGAGGTGGGAACGTGCCGTGACGCGCGGCCCACATCCCGGCGAGACCAACGGGCAACATCGGCACGAGGAAGCTGAACGGCGTCCACTTGACGGTGGCGATCGCGACCACGAGACACACGACGAACATCACCAGGAAGGTGCGTTGCACCGCCCGCGGCGCGGATCCCTGCAAGAAGAAGAGATTCGCCACCGCGACGTTGTCGCCGTGCGCGCTGCGCGACGCGGCCAACACGAACGCGAACGCGAACGCGCCGATCGCGGTGAAGAACAACACCAACGCGACCGCGACCGACACCGCACCGAACGCGTCGACGCCTGCTGCCGCGGGCACTGCGGTCACGATGAACGCCGCGTTGGCCGCCCAGCCGAATCGAATGATGCCCCGCCCCTGCTGCTCCGCCTCGGTCACGAGAGCACCTCGAGCTTCGCGAAGTCGCCGCGGGTCACGGGCAGGAGCCGCGCCACCAACGCGTCGTACGAGAAGTCGTCAGCGGCACGGCGGCGCGCCGACGCGCCCATCGTGACGCGAGCCTCACGGTCCGCCAGCAACCCACCGATCGCGTCGCGCACCTCGTCGGCACTCGTGGGGTCGACGACCATGCCGGTGACACCGTCGGCCACTGCTTCGTGGGAGCCGCCGCTGCGGCCGGCCACCACGGGAACGCCCGCGGCCGCAGCTTCGAGGAACACGATGCCGAAGCCCTCGGCTTCCAACCCGCCCCAGCGTTCGCGACACGGCATGGCGAACACGTCGCCACAGGCGAACAGGCCCGGGAGGTCGGCCTCGGCGACCCGACCGAGGAAGTGCACTCGATCGACCAGGCCCGGCCGCGCCGCGCGCTGCTCGAGCCGGCGACGATCGCGGCCCGCGCCGCCGATCGCCAGGTGCACACCCGGGAGCTGCTCGACCGCGTCGATCACCTTGTCGAACCCCTTGCGGGGCACGAGGCGACTCACCCCGACCACGAGCGGCACCTGCGGGTCGAGGCCGAACCCTCTGCGCACCTCGGCGCGTCGATCCGTCATCAGCGGGACGAAGCGTTGCACGTCGACGCCAGGAGGGATCACCACTCCTGGGAGCGACACACCCGCCGCGCGCACCGCTTCGCGCGCCGGGTACTCCCCGATCGCAATCGTCGCGGCCGCGCCGCGGAGCACGCGCGCGCCGATCGCGCGCGTCCCCGGCAGGCGTCCGGGCACGGTGACCTCGGCGCCGTGCACCACCACGCCGTACGGCGCGGCGCGCAACCTCGGTGCCAGCGCGCCGAGCGGCAGCCACGGGTCCAAGAGGATCACGTCGGCGCGCACATCGCGCGCGAGTGCGTCGATGTCGGCGGCGAGCGAAGCGGTCGGGAAGAACTGCGAGTGGCGCGACCGCACCACCGAGAACGACTGTTCGGCGTCCCAGTCGAGATCACCCGGGAACCGCGTCGTGAACACCGTGGTCTCCGAAGCGGGGAGACGCCGCCACAACTCGTGGAGCACGGTCTGGATCCCGCCGTGCTTCGGCGGGAAGTCGTTGGTGACGAGCAGCGACGTCACACCGTCACGCCGTGACGCGCGCGTGCTCGAGCGCGTCGGCGAACGACGCGCGTTCGGGATCATCCGTCGATACTGCATGACCTTCGGTGGCATCGAGAAACCGAGCGTGCCGACCAAACGCTCGGTGCCGGTGTGGTCGACACGCCCGAACACCGCCACGAACCGTCGATCCTCGGTGGACCCGTGCACGATCGCCATGCGGTCGTCGCCGCGGAACTGCCCCGCGCTCTGGATCTTCCGGTCGTACTGATCCGACCACACGAACGGCACCGGTGCGAATTCAGGCGGTGCATCACCATCGCCGTGCAGGAGCCGACCCGCCGCGGCCACGCCCTGCTCCGACGCATTGGTCCAGTGCTCGAGCCGCGTGAGCTCGCCGTCGAACATCGGGTTGGGCCACCGCGCGACATCGCCCGCGGCGACGATCCCCGGCGCGGCGAGCAACGTGGAGTCACACATCACTCCGTTCTCGACCGTCAGCCCCGAACCTTCGAGCCAGTCGGTGACCGGCACGACGCCGACACCGACGACCACCACATCCGCGTCGATCGCCGTGCCGTCGTCCAGGCGAACGCGCTCGACGCGATCCGCGCCTTCGAACCCGGCCACTCCCACCCCGAGCCGGAGGTCGACGCCGTGGTCACGATGCAACTCGCCGCACACCATGCCGAGCTCGGGGCCGAGGCCGCGTACGAGCGGTGCCGCGAGCGCTTCGAGCACCGTGACGTCGAGCCCCCGTTCGCGACACGTCGCGGCAACCTCGGAGCCGATGAAGCCGGCGCCGACCACCACCACCCGCGGGCTGCGGTCGAGCTCGTCACGCAGCGCGAGTGCGTCGTCGAGCGAGCGCAACACGAACACGCCGTTCGGCAGGGCCGCCGCGTCGAGTCCGGGGAGCACCCGCGGCGCCGCACCGGTCGCGATCACGAGGCCGTCGAAACCGATCGGCTGCGCACCACGCCCGTCGCCGCGGTCGACCATCAGCTTCCGGTCGGCGACGTCGAGCCCGACGGCGCGCACACCGAGCTCGAGCTCCAGGTCGAGCTCGCCGAGTCCGGTCGCGCGCAGTGCGATGTCGGCCGGCTCCTGCTCACCGGCCAGCACGCGCTTCGACAGCGGCGGTCGGTCGTACGGCTCGTGGCGCTCTGCGCCCACGAGGACCACGGTGCCGGCGTACCCTTGCCACCGCAGCGCCTCCGCCGCACGCAGTCCCGCCAGGGAGGCGCCCACGACCACCACCGAACGCATCGTCACCCGCCACTCGCCTCTCGTGCCACATTCTGGCCCACCCGCGCATCGATCCCCGTCCAAGGGGGGTCGGACAAGGATCGATGCTACGGCGCACGCCACTGCTCAGGCACGAACCTGCAGGCGGGCGCGTTCTCTGCCGGTGGCAACTCGCCGGGAATCGGAACCCTGTGCGGGGTGACGACTCCGGCGTGGTGACCCCGAGAGTATCTGCTCCACGTAAGATATCACCGAGTGAAGGATCAGATGAAGCAATTTCCGATCGAGGACGACGCGAACGGCGCCGCGGCCGCCGGCATCGACGTCGACGGCCCACTCGAGGATGACCGGCTCGACGGCGATCAGCTCGACGAAGCCGTCGACGAGGGCTGGCGCATCGACGACCTCGCGCAGCGCGCCGCCGTGGCGGTCGACACCATCCGCTACTACCAGCGCGAGGGCCTGCTCCCGAGCGGCGAGCGCAACGGGCGGACCCGCCGCTTCGGCCCCGAGCACCTCGAGCGCCTCGAGCGCATCCGGGCGCTGCAGTCGCGCCGCTTCTCCCTCGCCGCCATCCACGCGCTGCTCGAGCGCGACGACCCGGGTGCCCTCGCCGGCCTGCTCATCGGTTCGGAGGAGGCCACCTACGACCACGACGAGCTCCTCGCCGCCGCGGGCGTCGACGCCTCGCTCGTGCGCGATCTCAC
>JBEVLJ010000014.1:0-2682 GCA_040509195.1 Acidimicrobiia bacterium | reverse complement strand
GGCGCTGCGCCAAGAACGTGCGCGCGCTCGAGATCGAAGGATCGAAGTGGGGCTCGGGGTGGAGCATCGGCGGATGGTTCGTGCCGATCGCCAACATCTTCATCCCGTTCAAGATCATGCAAGACCTGTGGCGCGGAAGCGCGCCGGGCCTGAAACCGGGCGACACCCTGCGGTCGCAGTTCGGGTCGCCGCTGATCTGGGGGTGGTGGCTGTTGTTCCTCTTCTCGGGCGTCATCACGCAGGCGTTCGGCACGAACGGCGGCACGACGCTCGACTCGATCCGCAGCTCGAACAACCGGATGCTCCTCGGGTTCGGCCTCGGCCTGCTCTCGACGGTGCTCGCGATCACGATCGTCGTGCAACTCACGCAACGTTTCGAAGACCGCCGCGCCGACGCCCTCGGCCTCGCCTGACCCTCCCTGTTTCTGTATTGGCGGTCAGCGGTAGTCGGGGTTGGGGAAGTCGAAGCGGCAGCCGGCGTCCCACCCGCTGCGTTGGTTGCCGTGCGCGGGGATGCCGCCCGCGTCCTTCAACATGCGCGCGAGATGCAACAGGTTCCAGGTCATGAACGTGGTGTTGCGGTTGGTGAAGTCGTTCTCGGGGCCGCCGGAGCCCTCGTCGAGATAGCTCGGGCCGGGCCCGGCCTCGCCGATCCACCCCGCGTCGGCTTGCGGCGGGATCACATAGCCGAGATGTTGCAGTGAATACAGCACGTTCATCGCGCAGTGCTTCACGCCGTCTTCGTTGCCGGTCACGATGCAGCCGCCGACGCGGCCGTAGTACGCGTACTGACCCGCGTCGTTGAGCACCGACGAGTTGCCGTAGAGCCGCTCGATCGCCTTCGTGCACTGCGACGACTTCTCACCCAACCAGATCGGCGTGCACAACACAAGGATGTCGGCCGCCATCACCTGCTCGTGGATCTGCGGCCACTCGTCGGTCGCCCACCCGTGCTCGGTCATGTCGGGGTACACGCCAGTGGCGATGTCGCGGTCGATCATGCGCACGACGTCAACCGTGACGCCTTGGCGCTCCATGATCTCGATCGCGACATCGGCGAGCCCTTGGGTGTTCGACACCTCAGGTGACCGCTTCAACGTGCAGTTGATGAACAACGCCCGCAGATCGGAGTGATCGGTGGTCGACGACGCGCACAGCTGCTCTTGCATCTCGTTCAGAGCCATGTCGCCACTGTCCGGCGGAGGTCGCCCGCGTTACACCTTGCGCACCGTGCCGCGACGTGCCGCGGTGACGGCGACGAGGCCCACCAGGAGCAGCACGAACCCGATGACCCCCAGCGCGAGCGGCCGGTTGGCACCGGTGAACGCCAGCGCAGTGGGCAACGCGGTCGGATCGACGGCTCCCCCAGGAAGGGTCACCGCCGCCGACGCGGCCGACGCGGCGACGAGCAAGCCGGTCGCGGTGATCTCCACGGCACACGTGTAGGTGGCGCCGGCCGTCAACCCGGGCACCGTGATCGACGTCGACGTCCCGACGGCCGAACCCGACACCCCGGTGTCCGACGTGCACGACACCGACGCGACGAGCGGCGACGGGAGCACTGCAGCCGCCGCGACCACGTCGGCACCGACCGCGTCAGCCGCGACAGCACCCGCAGCGGCAGCACCGACCGCATCGGCGCCGGCGCTCCGCTCACTCACACCTTCGGCCAACCCGGGCGTGTCGTAGACGACCGTGATCGCACCCGTGTCGGGCGTTGCGGCGATGATCTCGGCCGCGGTGCAACCGAAGCACCAGTCGTGGTCGGTGAGCTCCGCACCCGGAGCGAGCGGCACGAGCGTCGCGCCTTGCGCGATCGGGTCGGGACCATTGCCGGCGGCCTCGAACGACAACGGCACGTCGTCCCACCACAGCGCGTGATAGGTGATGCCAGGCACCTTCGACTCGACGAACGGCAGCGGCTCCGAGCCCTCGTCACACCCGAGCGCGGCGAGCGAGAACGTGCCAGACGGCAATCCGGTGATCTCGTACGTGCCGTCGGCTGCGACCGGCGAGAACTTTGCAAACTGGTCGGGGAGATACGCCACCACGCACGCGTTCGCGAGCGTGCGGCCGGCCAGGTCGAGGACCTTGCCGCTGATCGTGGCCGGCGCGCCCGTCGTGAGCACCGCGTCGACGTGGTCGACCACGTCACCCGAGGTGACCGTGATCACCTTCGCGGCGGCAGCGCTGGTCGCGGCATCCCACCACTGACCGGCGTACTTCGGGGTTTCGTTGCAGTCGACGAACTGCACGATGTAGGACCCGGGCCGATTCACGGCGATCCGGTAGTCGCCCGAAGCGTCGGTGCGCGACAGGCCCCCGAACCAGTCCGCCCCCGTCGCTTGCGCACAGATGTTCGCGATCGGCGTGCCACCGCTGTCGGTCACGTGGCCGCGGATCTCGGCTGCGGCTTCGAAGTGCGCGTCGATGCCCCCCGTCGTCGCACCTGGCGTGGGCGTGAACATGTCGGCGGTCTCGGGAGAGGGCTTGCCGCTCCACCACTGCGACACCCACGGACCCGCGCCGTCACACTGCTCGAAGTACATCGTCATCGGCACGGCCGGCAGACCAGTGATCGAGTACGTGCCGTCGGGGCCCACCGTCGTGCGGTTGAGCCCGTCGGGGCCGCTGGGCGTGATGATGACCGCCGTCGCACATGCACCTTCGGCCGGCCCACCG
>JBEVLJ010000013.1:0-5397 GCA_040509195.1 Acidimicrobiia bacterium | reverse complement strand
ATCGCCGCGACTCTCACTGCGCCAACACCTTCAATCGGCTCACCGCTTCGTCGATCACCTCGTCGCGCTTGCAACACGCAAAACGCACGAGCGGCAGCCCGGCCGGCTTGTCGTCGTAGAACACCACGTTGGGGACCGCGACCACGCCGCACCGTTCCGGCAGCGCTCGACAGAACGCAACCCCGTCCGACTCACCGAGCGCGCGGATGTCGACGGTGAGGAAGTAGGTGCCGGCCGACGGCAACACGTCGAACTGTGCGGCGCGCAGCCCGTTGGCCAACCGGTCGCGCTTGGCGCGCAGCGCGGCGCCAACCTCACGGATGCGCGCGTCGGGCAGCGCGAGGCCCGCGGCGATGCCGCGCTGGAACGGCGCGCCGTTCACGTAGGTGAGGAACTGCTTCACCGTGCGAACCGCCGTGACCAACGCCGGCGCCGCGCAGATCCACCCCACCTTCCATCCCGTGCACGAGAACGTCTTGCCCCCCGACGAGATCGTGATCGTGCGGTCGCGCATCCCCGGGAGCGACGCGAGTGGCACGTGTTCACCTTCGAACACCAAGTGCTCATACACCTCGTCGGTGACCGCGACGAGGTCGTGTTCCACGCACACCCGTGCGATCACATCGAGCTCGTCGCGTGAGAACACCTTGCCGGTGGGGTTGTGGGGCGAGTTCAACACGAGCAGTCGCGTGCGCGGGGTGATCGCCGCGCGCAACTCGTCGGGATCGAACGCGAATGACGGCGCGCGCAGTTGCACCACGCGTCGTTGCGCGCCTGCCATCGCGATGCATGCGGGATACGAGTCGTAGTAGGGCTCGAAGGTGACGACCTCGTCGCCCGGCTCGCACAACGCGAGCAACGCGGCCGCGATTGCTTCCGTTGCACCCGAGGTGACGAGCACTTCGGTGTCGGCGTCGTACTCGAGTCCGTACCAGTGGCGTTGGTGCGCAGCGATCGCGGCGCGCAGCTGCGGGATGCCGATGCCCGGCGGGTACTGGTTGTCGCCGTCGCGGATCGCGTCGACCGCGGCGTCGAACACTTCACGCGGGCCGTCTTCATCCGGGAACCCTTGCCCGAGGTTGACGGCACCAGTGGCGACGGCGAGCGCCGACATCTCGGCGAAGATCGTGGCACCAAACCCCTGCATCCTCGATGCGAGGTACGGCACGCGGTCGTTCACCGTTCCACTTCAATCATCCGGCCACGATCATCCGGCCACAAACGACAGGCGCACGCTACGACGCGGATTGTCGCGGTTGAGGTCGACGAGCACGATGCTCTGCCACACACCGAGCTGCGGTTCGCCGTCGTGCACCGGCACCACGACCGACGGCGACACGATTGCCGGCAGCACGTGATCGGCACCGTGACCCGGTGATCCGTGCGCGTGGCGGTACCGGTCGTCCCGCGGCAACAGGCGCTCGAGCGTGTCGACCAAGTCGTCGTCGGAGCGCGCGCCCGTCTCGATGATCGCGACGCCAGCGGTGGCGTGCGGCACGAAGACGTTGCACAGCCCGTCACCCCGCGATGCGCAGAACGATCGCACCGCGTTCGTGAGGTCGACGGTCTGCTCGCGTGACGTGTCGACGTCGAGCACGGTCATGTCCACCGCCGAATCGTACGGCCCACGCACGTCGCTCCCGCCCGAACCGGCGCCGAGGGACGGCGGTTCAGCCGATGTCGACGATGAAGCCGAGGCCGAGGTCGCGCATGAGGTTGCTCAGACGCGCCGTCACCTCGGGCAGGTTGTCCGTGAGCAACACGACACCGAACACCGCGAGGATCGCGGCCGACACGAGCGTGATCGCGCGCGAGTGTCGCTTGAACCAGTCGAGCGCGCGCGTGAGCTTGCCCATCGCGAGCCCGACCGCGAGGAACGACAATCCGAGTCCGAGGGAGTACGCCGTCAACAGGGCAACGGCACGAGGGACGCTGCGGCCTTCCAGTGCGAACCCGAGCACCGCGCCGAGCACTGGTCCGATGCATGGCGTCCACCCCAGCCCGAACGCGGCACCCGCCACCGGGGCCGCCACCACACCGAAGCGCTCCAGGTGCGGATGGAAGCGGAACTCCTGGTACATGCGCGGCGTGGTGAGCAGCTGCGACCCGGCGAGGTACGCGGCCATGAGGATGAGCAGTCCGCCCGAGATCTTGGTGAGCGTCTCCTGGTTGCGGAACAACGCGCTCCCCGCCGCGGTGGTGATCACGCCGAGCAGCACGAACACCACCGTGAACCCCGCGACGAACAGCCCGGTGTTCCACGCGATCCGCTTGAGATAGTGCGACTGCTTGCCTTCGACGATCTCGCCGACGCTCAGCCCGGTGATGAGGCTCAGGTAACCGGGCACGATCGGAAGCACGCATGGCGACAGGAACGAGATCACGCCTGCGCCGAACGCGGTGAGCAGGTAGAGGTTGCCGGAGACGTCGGCCGCGATGACTGTCATGGCGAGGTGCCGATGCTACGGGCGACCCTCCGGGCCGGGCGGGCCGGGCGCGGGCCGGGCGAATCCGCGGACCGGTCGCTACAATCGGAACCGTGATTCCGTTTCGTCGCCTCATTGCCGCCATGGTCTTCGGTGAGCTGGCCCTCGGCGAGCGACCGTGACGGCCGGCGACACCGCCGTCCTGCCCCGTCGCGCCGACGCCCGGCGCAACCGCGAGCAGGTGCTGGCGGCGGCCGAGGCCGTGTTCTCGGAACGCGGGGTGAAGGCTCCGATCGAAGAAGTGGCGCGCCGTGCCGGCGTCGGCGTGGGCACCGTGTGCCGGCACTACCCCACCAAGCAGGCCCTCGTCGACGCGGTCGTGCACCGGCTCCTCGAGCCATTGATCGAACGGGCACGCCCGGCGCTCGATGCCACCGATCCGGGCGAGGCCTTCCGCAACTTCGTGTTCGCGCTGTCCGACGTGCAGGCGCGTCACGTTGCGCTCGCGGAGCAGATGGCGTACGAGATCGACGGCGCGATGGAGAAGGGTCCGTTGCGCGCCGAACTGCGCACGATCGCGAACGAACTGCTCGTGCGCGCACAAGCCGCGGGGTCGATCCGCGCCGACATCGGCGCGGCCGACGTGTCGATGCTGTTCTCCGGTGCCGCGCACGCCACGTCGCTCGTGGGCGAGCACCAAGAAGAGCTCAGGCATCGCTACGTGACCGTCATCCTCGACGGGTTGCGCCCGATGGGCGCCAGCGCGCTGCCGGGGCACCCGATGGACTACGACGAGATGCAGCGCGTCAAGTCGGTGGGACGCGCGCGTGGGGGCAACACCAGCGGAGCACGCCGATGAGCGAGCTCACGCCGGATCCACACCTGCTCGAGCCCACCGACGACCACGATGCCGACGCACCCGATCCCCGGCGTTGGGTCACGCTCGGCATCGTGATCACCGCTGCGTTCATCGTGGTGCTCGACAACTCGATCCTCAACGTGGCCATCCCCACGATCATGCGCGACTTCGACACCACCTTGCCGAGCCTCCAGTGGGTGGTCACCGGCTACGCGCTCACCTTCGCGACGTTCCTCATCGTCGGGGGCCGGCTCGGCGACGTGTACGGCCACCGCCGGATCTTCATCATCGGCGCCGCGTTGTTCGGCGTCGGCTCGCTGATCGCGGCGCTCTCGCAAGGCGTGCCGGAGCTCGTGCTCGGCGAAGCCGTCATCGAGGGTCTGGGCGCGTCGCTGATGTTGCCGTCCACGCTCGCGATCCTGTCAGGCACGTTCCGCGGGCGCGAGCGGGTCACCGCGTTCGCGATGTGGGGCGCCACCGCCGGCGTCGGCGCCGCGTTCGGCCCGGTGATCGGCGGCTTCCTCACCACGAATTACTCGTGGCGGTGGGCCTTCATCATCAACGTGATCGTCGCACCGATCGCGATCGTGGGCGCGATGCTGTTCATGAAGCGCGGCCAACGCTCCGAGCGCCAACTCTCCATCGACATCCCCGGCGCCGCGCTCATCGCGGTCGGGATGTTCCTCCTGGTGTTGGCGCTCAGCGAAGGCGGGCGGTACGGCTGGATCACGCCGCTGCAAGACTTCACCATTGGCAACGTCGTGGTGTGGCCGGAGACCGCGCCGATCGCGATCACGCCCGTGCTCATCCTCATCAGTGCGTGCGTGCTGTACGCGTTCGTGCGGCTGGAACGCAGCAAGGAACGACGCGACGCGAGCCCCTTGTTCGAGTTCAGCCACCTCGCGTTGCCCACCTTCCGCAACGGCCTGATCACCGCCATGGTGATCTCGATGGGCCAACTCGGCGTGGTGTTCGTCCTGCCGCTGTTCCTTCAGGACGGCAAGCACCTCACCGCGGCCGAGAACGGCTACTGGATGCTGCCCACCGGCCTGTTCATCATCCTCGGCGCGCAACTCGGCGGACGCCTCGGTCGCCGCGTCGGACCAACCGTCGTCGTGCGCGTCGGTGTCGCCATGGAAGCGATCGGCATCGTGCTCATCGCGCTCGTGATCTCGCCCGACATCACCGCGCTGCACCTCGTGCCTGGGTTCGCGATGTACGGGATGGGCATCGGCTTCGCCGCGCCCCAGCTCACCAACGTGGTCCTGTCGCAGATCCCGGATCGCTCGACCGGCGTGGCGAGCGGCGCCAACGCCACGGTGCGTCAGGTGGGCAGTGCACTCGGCGTCGCGATCATCGGCGCGCTCGTCACCGCGCAGACCGCGAAGCACGGACTCGCAACCGGTACGCAGGTCGCGTTGGCGTTTGCCGCCGTGGTGGTGGGCGTCGGTGCGGTGTTCTCGTTCATGATCCCGCGTGAGGTCGCGCCCACCGACGCCGACACCGCGCGGATCAATGCGTTCGAACCCCTTGAACCGATGGACGTGCCGCGCTCGCTGATCGAGCAGTGACGACCGCGCACCCTCCAGCCGCCGACGATGGGGCCCGGCCAGTTCAGGTCGGGGCGAGGCCGCCTTCGTCGGCCACTCGCGCGGTGGCGATGTCGACGTAGGCGGCGTCGAGGTCGTAGCCCACGTAGCGACGTCCGTTGCGCGCGGCGGCGACCGCGGTGGAACCCGACCCGAGGAACGGATCGAGCACCACGTCGTCGGTGTAGGTGTAGAGGCGGATGAACCGCTCCGGCAGCTCCACCGGGAACGGCGCCGGATGCTGCACGCGGCGCGCACGCTCGGGACGGATCTCCCACACGTCGAGCGTCGACTCGAGGAACTCTTCCTTGGTGATCGTCGACTCGTGGGGCAGGCCGAGCTTCTCGCGCTTCTTCCACGGGATCGCGCGATCGAAACGACCCTTCGACGCGATCACCACCCGTTCGCTGAGATCGCGCAGCACCGGGTTCGACGCCTTCATGTACGACCCGAACGCGCACGACCCTGCCGCGCCCTTCGCCTTCACCCACACGACTTCACCACGCAACAGCAACGCGAGCTC
>JBEVLJ010000012.1:0-4218 GCA_040509195.1 Acidimicrobiia bacterium | reverse complement strand
ACGGACTCGATCTCGTCGCCGCGCACGCCAACGTGCTCGTGTTGCGCACCTTCTCCAAGGCCTACGGTCTCGCTGCGCTGCGCGTCGGCTACGCGATCGCGCAACCGGAGGTGATCGACGTGGTGCGCAAGCTCCACGTTCCCTTCGAGGTGAACGCGGTCGCGCAAGCCGCGGCGCTCGCGTCGGTGCGCGCACAAGCGGAGATGCGCGAGCGCGTCGACGCGGTGATCGCGGAACGCGAGCGCGTGTATGCCGCCATGGTCGAGCGCGACCTCCCTGTCGTCCGGTCGCAGGCGAACTTCCTCTGGCTCGACGTGCCGGCAACCGCCGTCGAGCTCGCCTTTCATGGCGAACGGCAGGGCGTGGTCACCCGTTCGTTCGGCGATGTGGGTGTGAGGATCACCATCGGCACGCCCGACGACAACGACCGGGTGCTCGCGATGCTCGACGACGCCAGGGCTGCCGGTCTCGTCTAGCGCGACCTGTCATCGGCGTACGATCCGGCGATGATCACTGCGGTTCACACGCTGCTCTACTCCGACGACGCGCCGGCGACCCGCGCGTTCCTGCGCGATGTGCTCGGCTGGCCGTGCGTCGAGGATGCGGGCAGCGAGCCGGGTTGGCTCATCTTCGGCACGGGGCCGAGCGAGATGGGCGTGCACCCGACGCACACCGAACACGAGGGGAAGACCTACGACTCCCCGCGCCATCACGAGATCTGTGTGATGTGCGACGACATCGCTGCCACGCGCGCCGAGCTCGAAGCGAAGGGCGCAACCTTCAGCTCGCCGATCGCCGATCGAGGTTTCGGACTGGTGACGATGCTCGACGTGCCCGGCGCCGACCCGATCACGCTGTACGAGCCGCGACACTCAGTGGCGTACGAGTTCTGACGCCGAGCTACGCGCCAGTCGGAGCGGCGGCGCCCGCCGACATCGGGGACTCGATGCGCGTGCCGCGTACCTTCGCGAGCTTCGTGTTGTGTCGGTTCACATGCTTCTGGAACGACGTGCGTCGGTCGAGACGGTCCACCGTTGCCTCGAGATCCTTCAGGAGCGCGCGCATGTCGTCACCGGAGCCAGCGTTCGTCACCCGCGAGCACGCGGCGAGCACTTCGTCGATCTCTCGTCGCACACTCGCCCACGAGTTGTCGATGCGCTGACGTGTATCGAGGTCGGTTCGACGCTCCGACTCCGGGAGATCGAACGGCAACGCCGGGGGCAGATCAGCCGGGTCCTCCGGCAGATCGTGCCAGTGGTCGGGATCGTGTCCGATCACGTCGTCGATGCGCGTCGCGTCGAACGCGGCCGTGCCGGCGAGCGCGTCAATGGTCTCGGCCGTCGTGAACGCGTCGCGTTCCACCCCGAGCGCGCCTGCGAGTGCTCGCGCTTCCTTGATGCTCAGTGCTCGGCTGCCGCGTTCGACGGCAACCAGTTCGCGTCGCGTGATGCCTGAGGCACGAGCGACGTCGTGGCGCGACATGCCCGACAGGTCTCGCACCGCGCGTACGCGCATGCCGATGACCGTCGAGCCCGTTCCTTCCGAAGTGTCCGCTCCCATCCCAGCCACTTCGGCGCAGGCCGTCGCCGTCTTGAGCGGTCCTTCGTCACTGAACGACGCGGGGCCCGCCCGAACTGCGCGAACGCCGCGAGTGCGATGCCACGACGGCGGGTCAGGCGAGGGCGTCGACCACGAAATCGATGCAACGCGTGAGCGCCGCGATGTCGTCGGGATCGATCGCCGGGAACATCGCGATCCGCAGCTGATTGCGACCGAGCTTGCGGTACGGCTCCGTGTCGAGCACGCCGTTGGCGCGCAACGCCTGCGCGACGGCGGCGCCGTCGACCGACTCCGCGAAGTCGATGGTGGCAACGGTGTGGCTGCGCTCCGACGGTTTCGCCACGTAGGGCGACGCGTATGCGCTCGCTTCGGCCCATCCGTAGAGGATCTCGGCCGAACGATCACAACGACCGGTCGTGTACGCGAGGCCGCCGTGGTCGAGCATCCACTTCACGTTCGCGTCGAGCAGCACGAGCGACCCGATCGCCGGCGTGTTGTACGTCTGGTCGAGGCGCGAATTCTCCAGCGCGATCGACAAGCTCAGGCTCGACGGCACCCATCGATCGGTCGCGGCCAATCGCTCGATGCGCTCGATCGCAGCAGGCGACATGAGCGCGAACCACAGCCCGCCGTCGCTCGCGAACGCCTTCTGCGGGGCGAAGTAGTACACGTCGACGTTCTTCGGATCGAACGCCATGCCGGCCGCGGCCGACGTGCCGTCGACGAGCACGAGCCCGTCGGCATCCGGACGCACGACGTCGGCCATCACGCCGGTGACGGTCTCGTTGTGCGGATACGCGTACGCGTCGACCGAGGCGTCGGGCACGAGATCAGGGTGCGTGCCGACCTCCGACTCGATGATCACCGGGTCGTCGAGGAAGGGCGCGGCGGCGACCGCCTCGGCGAACTTGCCTGAGAACTCGCCGAACACGAGGTGCTCGGACCGCCGCTCGATCAGGCCGAAGGCCGCGGCGTCCCAGAAGAGCGTGCTGCCGCCATTGCCGAGCAACACCTCGTAGCCGTCGGGGAGCTCGAACAGGTCGGCGAGACCGGAGCGGATCGAGCCGACCAGGTTGCGCACCGCCGGCTGACGGTGGCTGGTGCCGAGCAGCGCGGTCGCAGCGTCGGCGACGGCCTGCGCGGCCTCGGGTCGCACCTTCGACGGGCCCGAACCGAACCGGCCGTCGCCGGGCAACAGGTCGTTCGGGATCTTGATCGCGGTGGGGTCAGCAGCGTTGCTCACCCACCGATCGTACCGTCGTGCCTCGCGCGCCCTCAGTTCGATTCGGGCTCCGGAGTCAAGTGCGCTGGGCGGCTGCGAGCTCGGCGAGCAGGATCGCCTCGCTGCGCATCAAGGAGTGCCAGTCTCCGAGGTGGAGGCTCTCGTCCTCGCCGTGGATGCGGCTGCCGGGGTCGGCGGGGCCGAGCAACAGCGCAGGGATGCCGCCGAACGCGTCGGCGAACGGTCCGACGAACGGGATCGTTCCGCCGACGCCCATGCACACCGCGTCGCGACCGAAGCCGGCCCGCAGCGCGCGGTGTGCCGCGTCGAACGCCCACCCAGTGGGGTCGCAATGCCACGCGGGGACCGCGTCGAGTGGTGTGACGCTGGCTTCGAGGCCCCATGGCACGCGCCGCTGCAGGTGCGCGCGCAACGCCTGGTTGAGTCGATCCGCGTCTTGGCCACGCCCCACGCGCACGCTGATGCGCGCGTGGGCGCTCGCCACGATCTGGTTGGACGACCCGGCCACTGGATGGCCATCGATCCCGATGACGGTGACCGTCGGGCGCAGCCACAGACGCTCGAACAGCGTGACCTCGGGATCGCCGGCCAGCATCACACCGTCGTGCAGTCCCCACGCGCGGCGCATCGCGTCGACATCGGTCGGCAGCGCGGCCAAGCGGGCGCGCTCATCGGCACCGGGCGGTTCGTAGTCGTCCCACACGCCGTCGAACGCGGGATCACCATGCTCGTCGACGAGCGACGCGAGCAACGCGGCGAGCGCGAGCACCGGATCGGGGATCGCACCACCCGCCATGCCGCTGTGCAACGGGCTGTCGAGCGCGCGCAGGCTCACGTCGACGCCGGCGAGACCACGCAGCGAATAGGTGAGCCCGGGCGTGCCGACCGCCCAGTTGCCGGCGTCGGCCAGCAGCAGAACATCGGCAGTGAGCGCGTCGCGGTGCGCAGCGAGGAACGGGGCGAGCGTGGGCGAGCCGATCTCCTCTTCGCCTTCGACGAGCACTTTCACGTTGCATGGCAGCTTGCCCGTGGTGTCGAGCCACGCCCGAACCGCGACGAGATGTGCGACGGCACCTGCCTTGTCGTCGGCGGTGCCGCGCCCGAAGAGCCGACCCGCGGCTTCGCGCGGCACGAACGGGTCAGACGTCCAGCGGTCGACGTAGCCAGGCGGTTGCACGTCGTGATGCGCGTACAACAACACGGTTGGCGCGTCAGCACCCGCGTCGTTCCACTCGCCGACCACGTAGGGGTGCCCGCCATCGACGGCGAGGAGGCGCACGTCGTGCAGACCCGACTCGGTCATGAGCGCGGCGACCGCGTCGGCCGACGCGTGCACGTCGCCCGCGTGCGCCGGATCGCCGCTGATGCTCGGGATGCGCACGAGCGACTCGAGCTCGCCGCGCGCACGGTCGGTG
>JBEVLJ010000011.1:0-5620 GCA_040509195.1 Acidimicrobiia bacterium | reverse complement strand
TTGGCGATCTGGATGCTGCTCTTCGTGGGCGTGTTCTTGAATTCGCACGCCACGATGTCGAGCGCACCGACGTTGAGTGAGATCCCGTTGGCGACGTTGGTGATGTCACCCGCTGCCACGGGCGAACCGTTGCGGGTACACGTCGCGTTCTTCCCGCCCGTCTGCACCAAGGTGTAGCCGGGCTGCGCCGCGAGGTTCTCGGTGATCGTGACTGCACCAGGCGTCACGTCGAACGCCGGGGTCACACCGGTGACGGGCGCGGTCACGCCGATCACCTGCATGGAGCTGGGAACGCTGAACTGCCAGCCACCAGCCGGCGCGAAGCCGCTCGGCCCCTCGACCTGCTTCTTGACCGTGACGGTGCCGCCGCACAGGTTCGACGCGATCTCCTCCAGCTTGTTCTGGAGGTCGACGAAGTTGGCCGCGAGGAAGTAGTCGTCGTCCTCGACCGGGCCGCTGACTGCGGCAATGTTGTTGGTCGACGCGCCGGCACCGATGGCCACGCCCACGACCTTGAGCTCGGGGTTCGCCGCCTTCACCGCGTTGGAGGAGAAGACGCCCTCCTCGACCTCGCGGAACGTCGTGTCGGATCCCGTGCCCCCGCTCTGCGGCGAGCCGTAGAAGGTGGGGTTGCCGTCGGTCAGGAAGACGACGATGTCGTAGCTCCCTGCCGCACCGACGAGCTGACGGAACCCGGCGTCCCAGTTCGTGCCCCCGTCGCCGCCGCCGGGCTTGGCGCGCGTGTCGATCCAGTCGCGCGCGGTGTCGGCGCCGCCTGAACCCGAGACGTTCGTGAGCGCGAGGTCGGGCCCATCCGCCGGCGCGTTGGTGGCGAAGGTGTACCCCGCGACCGACGATGGCGTGCCCTCGAGCGCGTCGACGAACGCCTTCGCGGATGTCTTCATGTCAGCGAGTTGCCCGGTGGTGATCGAGTTCGAGAGGTCCATGACGAGCGCGATGTTGATGCCGCACTCGTTCGGGAACGCCGGGTTGATCCGCCGGTTGGCGAAGTCGCGCGAGTCGACGTTCGACCCCGCGGCACCCGTCGTGAGCTGCTGGCCGTAGATCGCTGATCCGCTACTCGACTGCGTCAGCGAGTCGATGCGCTGGAAGTTTGCGGGCGCGGTGGTCTCACGCACCCAGTAGGTGGTGTTGGCCGACAGGTTCGGGATCTGGCACACACCGCTCGCGTTGGTCACGCAGCTCGCGCCCGCAACGGCGGTCGTGTACGTCGAGTTGCTGTAGGCCGGGAAGGTCGCGTTCTGCAGATTGCTGACGGTCGCGCCGGTGCGGTCACCCTTCTTGTGCACGGTGATCGTGGGCGCCGCGGGCTGCGCGAACGTGAACGTACAGTCAGCGAGCCGCTGGCCAGCGACGTCGGCCAAACGGACGATGATGCCGTTCGCGCCTGCGTCACCGTTCAAAATCGCTCCCGAGGAACCGCCGACCGTGCAGGCGCGCCCGGTGAGCGTCCACCCGGATGCCGGAAGGCTGGTCTCGACCACGAGCCGGTAGTTGCGACCGTACGTGAGGTCACCGTCGTCTCCGTCGGTGGCAGCGTCTTCATCGTCGGCCCAGTTCCACGCGGCAGTGCTGCCGAGGCCGGCGCTCGTCCCAAAGTCCTCGGCGCCATTGCAGCTGTTGCCGGAGTCACCGGAGTTGCATTCCTCGAGCCTGATGGCAAAGTTCGGCGCGCCCGCGCCCGACACGACTCGCGTCGTGATGGTGAGTGACGCAGCCGATGGCCCCGAGGGGTCGACGATCACGCCGTCGGCGACGCGCGTTTCGTCACCGGCGCCACCGTCCTGGAGGCTGACCGTGACGTCGCCGGTCTTCGCATCGATGTCAGTGCGGTCTGCGAGGTCGGTCCACTCGCCGTTCTGCAGGAAGTGCACGCCGCTCGGCACGAAGCCAGCGGGCGTGACGTAGGTGACCTCGGCCGCATCTCCCGCGTTCGCGACGACGACCTCGTAGTCGAACAGCCCGTACGGGAGGTGCACGCCCTCGGGCGGGGGGTTGTCGGCCGGGATCTCGAGCGCCGTCACGGCGCGCAAGCTCGTCCCCTCGGGCGACACGATGCTCACGTAGTCGTCGAGCGTTCCGTTCTCGTCGACGTCGACCGCGGCAGGAAGCGTTGCGACGTTCGGCTGCAAGGAGTCGGCGATGCCGTCCTCGTTGTTGTCACCGTGGTGCGGCGCGGCGTCTTCGATTGCCGCGTCGACACCATCGTCGTCCACGGCGAAAACCGGCGCGGTCGCGACCGGAGCGACTGGGGGCGCGTCCACTGGCGGCGCGGCTGGCGTCGTCGCGGCTGGCGTCGTCGCGGCTGGCGTCGTCGCATCCGGTGCCGTCGCGTCAGGTGCTGTCGCGTCAGGTGCTGTCGCGGGCGTGTCGATGGTCGGCGCATCGGCGGCGGCCATCGAGACCGGCATCGTGCCGAGCATCAACGCGAAGATCGCAACGAACAGGATCGACCTCGGGAGCCGCCGCAACGAAGTGCGTCGTCCACGCGTCGAACGTCGTGCCTGAGTGGAAACCGAATCCATCGTTACCCCTGTGTCGCGATGTCGGATCGGGAAGCACCCGTGTCCGTCTGACTTCAGGGTTGGTCGGTCTCACCATTGCTCGCGCCGGTCCAATGCGGTGACCGATGTTCGGTCCGGCGGTCGAAGCTCCACCCGTGCACCGCTCCGGAGAACGGGGCTGGGTCAGTATGCACACGCAGAGTGACAATTCCAAGCCGCGCTGCGTGATCAGCGCAGGTCAGCGGTGCCCAGGCCCGAGGCCTCTACTCCGGAATCCAGCTCCGACAACGGCTCCGGCGGGTCGTGGCGGCCGGCCGAAGGAAATGTGTCATGCGCCACGAAGCGTGGGCGCCGGGAGCAGGCCGGACGTCGCCGGTCGCCGCACGCGCCCCTCGACCTCGGCCAACTGCTCGGCGGTGAGCACTGCACGCAGTGACGCGACGGCCACCTCGACCTGATCGATCGACGGTTGACGAGTGGTGAGCTTCTGGAGCAACAGCCCGGGCTTCATGAACGCGCGCACCCATGCCCACTGCATGTGCTTCGCCGCGAAGCGGATCACCTCGTAGCTCAACCCGGCGATGAGCGGGATCAGCACGATGCGCGATGCGATCAGGATCAACCAGCCGGGGCGACCGACGAATGAGTACACGACGATGGTGACGACCATCACGGTGAGCAGGAAGTTGGTACCGCAGCGCACGTGCGCGGTGCTGAACTTCTGCGCTTCCTCGGCGCTGAGCTCCACGTTGTTCTCGTACGCGGCGATGGCCTTGTGCTCGGCACCGTGGTACTGGAACACGCGTTTGATGTCGGGCAGCAGACCGATCAACGCGAGATAGCCGAGGAAGATCCCGAGGCGCAGCGCACCTTCCGACACGTGGAACCAGAAGCCGTTGAGTCCGAAGAAGTTGCCGACGCCGTTCGCGACGAGCGCGGGCAACAGGATGAAGATGCCCATGAAGAACGCGAGCGCGACGCCGATCGTCCAGCCCATCGCCTTGCTCGAGATCTGTTCCTCTTCGGGGATCTGACGATTCGCCGACCACGCCAACGCCTTGAACCCGAGGTTCATCGACTCCGCGAGCGACATGATCCCGCGCACGAGCGGCACCTTCACCCAACGTTCCGTCCAGGTGGGTGCCGTGTGCGTTTCGATCTCGATGTCGCCCTCAGGGGTGCGAACGGCGACGGCCCACGAATTGGCACCGCGCATCATCACGCCTTCCATGACCGCCTGCCCACCCATGTAGCGGGGCGGCGACGGTGCGGACGACGTGTCGCTCACGTGCGGCTACTTCTTGGTCGCGGACTTGAGGGCGTCGGACTTCGCCTGGCGCTTCTGGAAACGCTCCACGCGACCGCCGGTGTCGACCAGCTTCTGCTTGCCCGTGTAGAAGGGGTGGCACTCCGAGCAGAGCTCGACGCGCAGGCTGGGCACGGTGGATCGGGTGACGAACTCGTTGCCGCACGAGCAGTGCACCTGACATTCGACGTACTCGGGGTGGGTGTCGGTCTTCATGGCGATCCAGTCTACGAGACTCGGGTAGCGCCAGAACAACGCCAACCCAACATTTGATTCCCAATGGCTTCAGCGAGCGGACGGGGTCTGGTGAGGCCCCGGTTCGCCTCACACTCCGGGGGCGGGCGACTTGCTCATCTCGCTCAGGAAGTCGCGGTTGCTCTTGGTGGTGCGGATCTTCTCGATGAGGAGCTCGAGGCCCTTGCCCTCCTCGAGGCCGCTCACCACGCGGCGCAGCTTGAACACCTGCTGGAGCTCGAAGCCGTCGAAGAGCAGCTCCTCGTGGCGGGTGCCCGACGCGGCCACGTCGATCGCCGGATAGATCCGGCGCTCGGCCAACCCGCGATCGAGCCGCAGCTCCATGTTGCCGGTGCCCTTGGACTCCTCGAAGATCACGTCGTCCATGCGCGACCCCGTCTCGATCAGCGCGGTGGCGATGATCGTGAGCGAGCCGCCCTCTTCGATGTTGCGCGCCGCACCAAAGAACTTCTTCGGTGGGTACAGCGCGGTGGCGTCGACGCCACCCGACATGATCCGACCCGACGTGGGCGCCGCGAGGTTGTACGCACGCGCGAGACGGGTGATGCCATCGAGCACGACCACCACGTCGGTGCCCATCTCGACCAACCGCTTCGCGCGCTCGATCGCGAGCTCGGCCACCTGGGTGTGCTCGTCGGTCGGTCGGTCGAACGTGCTCGCGACCACCTCGCCGCGTTGCACGTGACGCTTCATGTCGGTGACTTCTTCGGGCCGCTCGTCGACGAGCAGCACCATCAGGTGCACCTCGGGGTTGTTCGTCTCGATCGCGTGCACGAGTTGCTTGAGCACGGTGGTCTTGCCGGCCTTCGGCGGCGACACGATCAGGCCGCGTTGTCCCTTGCCGATCGGCGCGACCAGGTCGACGATGCGACCGGTGATCTCGTTCGGCTCGTCTTTCACTTCGAGGTGCAGCGTGGAGTCGGGGAAGAGCGGCGTGAGGTCTTCGAAGCGGCGACGGCTGCGTGCCTCGTCGGAGGTGAGGCCGTTGATCTCGTCGACGCGGAGCAACGCCGGATACTTCTCGTTGCTCGCTTGTGGCCGCGAGAAGCCCTTGACGAAGTCGCCCTTGCGCAACGCGAAGCGGCGCACCTGCGACGCCGACACGTACACGTCTTTCGTGCCGGGCAGGTAGCCGCCGGCACGCAGGAAGCCGTAGCCCTCGTCGCGCAGGTCGAGCAGCCCTTCGGCTTCGATCGGGTCGCCTTGGAACTCGCCGGCGCGCGGCTCGCTCGGCGTGCCTTCCACGCCGCTGCGACCACGACGGCGACGACGGCCTCGACGGTTGCCGTCGCCGAACTGCTGACGGTCGTCGTCGTCGATGTTGGGGTTGGTGTCGCCACCCGCTCGGTTGGTGTCGCCACCCGCGCGGTTGGCGTCGTGGTCGTCGCGCGAGTCGTTCGGGGAGGCATCGTTCGCTGGCGCGACTGCGGTCGCCGGCGCTGGCTCGCTCGCGGTCGTCGTGGTGCCGGTCGTCGTGGTGCCGGTCGTCGTGGCGCCGGTCGTCGCGGAGGCGGTGGTCGTGGCAGTGCTGGTC
>JBEVLJ010000010.1:0-6414 GCA_040509195.1 Acidimicrobiia bacterium | reverse complement strand
CTCGCCTCGAATGCCGCCGATCGCCTTCGCTTCGACGGCCTCGACGCTCGTCGCGTCGACCTCGTGGTCGCGGGTTCCACGGTGCTCACCACCGCGATGGAGCAGTTCGACCTCGACACCATCACCATCTCGGAATGGGCGCTGCGCGAGGGCATCGTGCTCGACGCGGTCAGCCGTCATCACGGTTCCGACGTCTCCGACGACCCGCGTGCGATCCGCCGCGACTCGGTGGAGGGCCTGGCGCGTCGCTGCGGTTGGGCGGAACACCACGCCCGCGCGGTGGCCGCGCTCGCGATGGAGCTCTTCGACGCCATCGCGCCGATCGTGCCGATCGACAAGTTGGCGGGCGGCGACTCGCTTGGGCCGGTCGACCGCGAGCTGCTCGAACACGCGGCGCTCCTCCACGACATCGGCGAGCACGTGTCGAGCACCGGGCATCACCGACACGGCGCGTACCTCGTGCGCAACGGTCAGCTGCGAGGGTTCACACCCGAAGAGATCGAGATGCTCGCGGCGCTCGTGCGCTGGCACCGCCGCGGCGAGCCGCGCGTCACCGACGAGTTCCCGCTGCTCGACGTCGCGGCCATGGCGCGGGTCCGCGCGCTCGACGCGCTGCTGCGCGTCGCCGACGGGCTCGACCGCAGCCGCGAGGGCAACGTCGCCGGCATCGACGTGACGGTGAACCCGTCGCTCGTGCTCGTCCGCCCGCGCACCGCACTCGCCCACGACGCCGAGCTGGAGGTGTGGGGCGCGCGCCGCAAGCGCGAGCTGCTCGAGAAGGTGCTCGACCGCGAAGTCGAGCTGCCCAGCTTCATCCCCGGGAGCGATCAATGAGGTTGAGAGTTGTACGAGTTGCGGTGCGGAGCTCCGTGGTCGCGTCGCTGCTCGTGACCAGCGCGCTCGCACTCTCCGACGGTGGCACCGCGGTGGCAGCGACGAAGCCCACGATCGCGGTCTCGGCGCGCAGCTTCAAGTTCACGCCCTCGAAGATCGAGCTCGACAAGGGCGCCGCGGTCACCATCGCGCTCTCGTCGAACGACGCGTTCCACGACTTCGTGGTCACCGGCAACGGCGTCGACGACAAGATGATCGTGAAGACCACCGGCGCCGGTGACACCAAGCGGGGCACGTTGCGCCTCACCAAACCAGGCACCTACCAGTTCTTCTGCTCGATCCCCGGTCATCGGGCTGCGGGCATGCGAGGTACGATCACCGTCTCGTGACCAGCGAACCCGAGCCGCCTGCGGCGCCACCCTCGCTGCCGCCGCGCGACCCGCATCCGTTCGCAATGCACGTCGCGATCGACGCGGCCGTGTCGTTCCTCGTCATCGTGCTGATCGGGCTGATGTGGAACCTGTCGATCGCGATCATCGTTGCGGTCGCGCTCATCGCGGGCATCTGCCTGGCACCGTGGACCCACCGCATCGAAGTGCGTCAGCTCGCCACTCGCCGCGCCGCCACTGATCCCGACGGGTCGGCATGATGCCAGCCGACGCTGACACGGTCGCCTCGCGCACGAACGTGCCGAGCGTGAAGCCGCGCTGGCGCGGGGTCTCGCATCACTACGGGTTCTTCGTGGCGTTGGCGCTCGGAGCGTTCGCCGTCGGCCTCGCGCCGTTCGGGATCGCCACCTTCGCCGCGGTGCTGTACTCGGTCGGACTCGTCGCGATGTTCGGCGTGAGCGCGCTGTACCACCGCGGCACCTGGAGCACCGCCCAAGCGGCGCGCATGCTCAAGCTCGACCACACGACGATCTTCTTGATGATCGCCGGCACGTGCACCGCGGTGGCACTGCTTGCGATCGACGGGGTGTTCGGCGTCGTCGTGTTGGCGGCGGTGTGGTCGATCACCGCGTTCGGGATCGTCGTCGAGTGGACGCCGTGGCGCGCACCACAGGGGTACGTCACGACGGTGTACCTCATGCTCGGTTGGGTGGGCGCGTTGGGGGTGGTCGGCCTCTGGAGCAGCACGGGCATCACCGGCGTCGCGCTGATCGCGGCAGGCGGCGTGCTCTACACCGTCGGCGCGATCGTCCATGCCACACACCGTCCCGATCCGTGGCCCACCGTGTTCGGGTACCACGAGATCTTCCACGCGTTCGTGATCGGCGGTGCGCTGCTGCACTACATCGCGCTCACCGTGCTCGTGTTCCCGCTCGGCGCATGAACCACGAGCTGCACAACCGCGCGTTCTGGGACGCCGACGCCGACGACTACCAAGCAAGGCACGGTGCATTGCTCGCCGAACTGCCGGAGGCGTGGGGCGTGTGGCGCATTCCCGAAGCCGACGTGAACGCACTCGGCGACGTCGCCGGTCTCGACGTGCTCGAGTACGGGTGCGGAGCCGCGCAGTGGTCGATCGCGCTCGCGGGTCGCGGTGCGCGCGTGGTGGCGCTCGACCAGTCACGCGCGCAACTCGCGCACGCACGCCGACTCCAGGTGCACGCCTCGGTCGAGTTCCCGTTGCTGTGCGCCAGCGCGACCGCGGTCCCGGCTCAGGCGGCGTCGTTCGATCTCGTGTTCTGTGATCACGGCGCCATGTCGTTCTGTGACCCGAACGTCACGGTGGCCGAAGTTGGGCGCCTGCTTCGCCCTGGCGGCCGGCTCGTGTTCTGCCACTCGAGCCCCTGGATCTACGTCACCGACGACCCCCGCACCGAGCGGACATCTCGACGACTCCACCAGTCCTACTTCGGGATGCACTCATTCGTCGCGCCCGACGGCACCGCCGACTTCGCCATGCCCACCGGGCAATGGGTCGCGCTCTTCCGGGAGCACGGCTTCGCGATCGACGCACTCCACGAACTGCAGGCGCCGGCCGACGCCACCACCACCTACGGCTGGAATCCGAAGTGGGCGCGCAGGTGGCCGGGTGAACATCTCTGGGTCGTGCGCCTGGAGCCGCGCTGAGTCGGTCGATGTTCAGCAGCGAGTGACCGCACGCGCCGACCGCGGCTTCTCCAGGTACGACACCACCGCCGCGTCGACACAGGCGTTGCCAGAAGCGAACGCAGTGTGACGGTTCCCGCGCGCGATCACGAGTGACGCGCCACCGAGCTCGGTGGCGAGCTTCCTCGCCGACACCAACGGGGTCGAGGGGTCACCCGACGTTCCCACCACGAGCGCACCGGGCGCGACGCCCGCGATCGACGGTGGTGGCGTGCTCGCGGCGACCGGCCACACCGCGCACGGGATGCTGAAATTCACGACGGCTGCACCCACGCGTGGTGCCACCCGCCGCGCCTCGTCTTCGATCTCGCGCATCTGCGCCGCGTCGCCGGCCGTCGGTCCGTCGAGGCAGCTGATGGCCCAGAACGCCTCGAGCGATCCGTCGTCGCGCCCACCACTGCGTCGACCGAGGAAGTCGTCGGCGATCGCGAGCATCGCCGCGCCGTCGCCGTCGTCGGTCGCGTCGAGTGTGTCGGCCAACTCGCCCCACATTGCCTTCCCGCCGTAGAGCAAATCGAGCACCGCCTCGTCGAAGCGGGTCGCGTTGAGGGCACGACCGCCCGTGTCCGGCACCGGCAACGGTGCGCGGTCGATCCGGCGCCGGAGCCGGTCGTAGGCACGCGCAGGCTGACCGTCGCGGTGGAACGAGCACGAGTGGTCGGCTGCGCACGCGCGGAGGAACGCGTCGAGGCTCTGTTCGAAGCCCCGCGCCTGGAGCACACTCGACTCGGTTGCATCCAAAGTGGGATCGACGGCACCGTCGAGCACCAACGCACGCACCCGCGTCGGGAACAGCGCGGCGTACAACGCGCCCAGGTACGTGCCGTAGGAGTACCCGAGATACGTCAACGTCTTCTGGCCCAGCGCGGCGCGCAGCGCGTCGAGATCGTGGGCGGTGTTCACCGTCGACACCTGCGACAGCCGGTCGCCACTGCGCTCCCCGCATCCGTCGGCGACCGTTCGCGCGGCGGCGACCATTTCGGCACGTTCAGCCTCGGTGGTCGGTGCGAGCGCGGTGTCGAACAGCGGATCGAGCGAGTCGACGCAGTCGATCGACATGGTCGCGCCTGCGCCACGCGAGTCGAAGCTCACCACGTCGAACTGGTCGCGCACGGCGGTCGGGAACGACTCCGCCAGGGCATCGAGTTGCGCAACTCCCGAGACGCCCGGACCGCCGGGGTTCACGATCAACGCGCCGCGGGGCGCGGGGCGCGTACGTGCAGGGATCCTCGCCACCGCCACCTTCGTCGTCGCACCGTCTGGATCGTCGGGATCGACCGGCACTGTCAGCGACGCGCACTGCTTGGTCGAGTCAGCGCCCCCACACCGTCGCCAGCTCACGGTGTCCTCGGTCGCCGCGTCGGGCACGGCGCGGCTCGCAGCAGCCGAGCCCGCGGCGACGGCCGTCACCAGGAAGGTGATGAGGAGGAGCGCACCGGCGCGGTGGGACCGTCGACGGGCGAAATTCACGACGGCGAATCGTACGCGGGCATGCCCCCGAAGGAGGCGCGTGAGATCAGCAGAGCCTCGAAGTGAGCAAAGCGAACGTAGGGGCGCACGAGCGAGCGTGTTCTCCTCGACGCAGAAGCGGCGGTCGAACAGCGAGCGAGTGAGATCAGGTGGACTGCACGATGCCGAGCGTCGCCGACGGCGTCGCGCCGTAGTCGCCCGCGGGACGAGCCGGGCCGAACAAGCGACCCTGGCCGAGCTCACACCCGATGGCGCGCAGCGCCGCGAACTGCTCCATCGTCTCGACCCCTTCGGCGATCGCGCACAGTCCGAGCGAGTGCGCGAGCTCCACGATCGCAGTGCAGATCGCGTCGCTGTCGCGATTCGCTCCGAGGTCGGACACGAACGCGCGGTCGATCTTGATCGCGTCGAGTGGGAATTGCTTGAGTGACACGAGCGACGAGGCACCGGCACCGAAATCGTCGATCACGAGGTGCACGCCGATCTCGTGCAAGCGACCGAGTGTGCGGTCGGAACCGTCGCGGTTCTCGAGCAACGTCTCTTCGGTGATCTCGAGCCACACCGCGCCCGGCGGCAGCCCCGTCTCGCCGATCACTCGCTTGATGTGCGCGGGCAGCGACGGCTCCGCGAACTCGCGAGATGACAGGTTCATGTTGAGCTTGAGCGTGGTGCCCGCGCCCTGGTGCCATTCCGCCATCTGTCGGCACGCGTGCTCGATGGCCCACGTGCCGATCGCGATGATGGCGCCGTTGCGCTCCGCCTGCGGCAGGAACTCGCTCGGCAACAACATGCCCCGCTCGGGGTGATCCCAACGCACCAGCGTCTCGAAGCCGGCGACGCGGCCCGTCGCGCAGCTGACGATGGGCAGATAGTGCACTCGCAGTTCGCCGTCGGTCAACGCACGCGCGAACTCGGCGTCGGCGAGCGACGGTGACGGTGCGTCGTCACAGATCTCGATGCGCGCCCCACCGAGGGAACGGGCGCGGTTCCCCGCTTTGATGGCGCGCCGCAACACGGCTTCCGGCCGCTGGTCGGTGTCGGACGCGAGCGCCACACCGATGCTCGCGGTCACTTCGGCAACGCCGGACACCACCACCGACGGGTGCGCGACCCCCATGGCGATGCGCTCGGCGAGCGCTGCGGCGGCGTCGTGATCGGGAACGTCGCGGCACACGAGCACGAACCGTTCCTGGTTCACGTGCGCGACCACGTCGCGCGGGCGGGTCACCGACCGCAGCCGTTGGGTGATGGCCTCGATGAGATGCGTGCCGGCGCGGTAGCCGAGGCGCTCGTTCACGTAGCCGAGGTTGTCGATCTCGACGGACACGACCGCGATGCGACCGAGTCGCACGTTCTCGTCGGTGAGCCACCCACGCAATCGATCGAGGTCGAACACCGGGATGCGCGGTGGGTTCGTGTCACCGCGGCCCAACGCGAATCCCACATGCGCGGCGTCGGCCGAGGGAGCCAGTTCGGTCGAGAGAGTCGGTGCAGTGAAGAAATCGGGGACCACCGCACCGTCGAAGGTGGAAGCGACCGCTGCGTCGACTCGTGGCTCCGGTTGAGGCGGCAGACGGACTGGTGCACTCGCCACCATGACCGGCGGATCCAGCAGCCGGGCGACCTGGTCGGCCGCACGCGACGCGCGCCGCGCCGACCGCATGGCCGCGATGGTCGCGCCGATCGCGATCGCCACCGCGACGATGGTTGCTCCGATCAGCACGGTGTTGTCCACGAACCCCTTGTCGGAGCGTGACGAGCCGATCTTGAGGGCCCGCCCTCCCCAACTGAGAAGCGCGGGCGCAGAAGCGGTGTGAAACTGGGAGCGAGTGAGAGGATGGGTCACATGGCAACGATCGTTAGCTTCCACGCGCACCCCGACGACGAGACGATCGTCACGGGCGGCACCATGGCCCTCGCGTCTGACGGCGGTCATCGGGTCGTGGCCGTGTTCGCGACGCGTGGCGAGTTGGGTGAGGTCGGCGAGGGCGTGCTC
>JBEVLJ010000009.1:0-3956 GCA_040509195.1 Acidimicrobiia bacterium | reverse complement strand
GGCTTCGAGCCAGAGGGCGGCGACGGCCGCAGGCTCGGCGGTACCGAGGTCGACGTCGCGCGACGCGGCGAGTTGCTCCATCGCGATGAACCGCTCGCGGTAGCGCGCCGACCACCCACGCAACGCCGACTCGGCGTCGACGCCGCCCGCCCGCGCGATCACCACGGCCGCGGCGAGCAGTTGTGCGAGATCGCCTTCGAGCGCGTCGGGTTCCGCGCGCATGTGCGCGAGCGCGGTGTCGGCGCGATCGAGTGCTTCGTCGAGCGTGCCGGGGTCGAGCCCGATCGACGCCGCCTTGCGAAACAACTTGTTCGCGTACAAGAGCGACGGCAGGCCGGGCGTGATGCCCTCGACCAGGGACGTGGTGCCCTTCTCCTCGAGCTTGATCTGCTCCCAGTTGCGCATCACGTCGCTGGTCTCGGGCGCGTCGATCTCACCGAACACGTGCGGGTGACGACGCACCAACTTGTCGTGCACCCCGCGCGCGACGTCGGCCATCGTGAACACGTCGGCCTCTTGTGCCAGGACCGCGTGAAACACCACTTGGTAGAGCAGGTCACCGAGCTCGTCGACCAGCGCCGCGTACGCCTCGGGCGATCCCTGCGCATCGGACGCTGCGTTCGGAACGTCGATCGGCAATGCCTCGACCGCTTCCACCACTTCGTAGGCCTCTTCGAGGAGATACCGAGTGAGTGAGTGATGCGTCTGCTCCGCATCCCACGGACACCCACCCGGCTCGCGCAGGCGCGTCGCGAGCTGCAACAACCGCACCATCTCGTGCGCCGCGCGGGTCGCGCCGGCCAGCACGAACAACGACGTGAGATGGTCGGGCACCACGTCGTGATCGAGCTCCGCCAACGCGACCGTGGTGATGTGCTCGTCGGGGAGGCCAAGGCGCTGCAACACGACGACCGGAGTGTCCGGCGCAAGATGTTCGAGCAGTGTGAGCTTCACGTCGGACAGCACGAACTCGTTGTCGGCCTGCGCGATCAACACCGCGCCCGCGAGCTCGGCGTCGTCGATCGCGCGCGCGTCGACCACATGCGCGTCGTCGGCCATCGGGTCGATCCCGATACGCGCCCACGCGAGGTCGGCGAACGACAGCCCAGGCACGATCGCGAGCGCCACCGCGTTCGACGACGCGCGTTCGCGCAGCAGTTCGACGGTGCGCTCGGCGACGGCGGGATTGCCCGGCACCGCGTACACCACGTCGTCGACGGCCGCGGCGTCGAGCAACGCGTCGACCATGCGCGAGTACGCCGCCACGAGATCCGGCGCCGAGTCGTACACGTCGTCGAACGACGTGAAGTCGATGCCGTCGGCGGCGAGGTCGTCGACCGCGGGATGACGACGCGTGCGCACGTATCGTCGTGTCGCGCCTTCGAGCGCGGCGCGCGCCGCGGGCACGAGATGGTCGGACCCCGCCGGCCCGAGGCCCACGACGGTGATGCGACCAGCCATCCGACCCCTACCCGCCGTCGGTCGACTACTGGGGTGACGGAACCAGCGAGATGCTGCCGGCTTCGCATCCGAGGGACGAACAGAACGACAACGACTTCGCGTCGTAGCGGCCGTACTTGGGATCGACCGTCACGTGCAGCTTCCTCGCCGCGCGGCGTACGGCGCTGCGGTAACCCGCTTCCGTCTGGAACTGCTTCGACAGTTGTTCTTTCGCGGCTTCATTCACGGCCACGTCGTTGGCGGCGGCCTCCGACATGCCGGTCGTGATGTCGTTCGACGCGAGCTCCTGCGCCATCTCATTGATCTGCGCCTGCGTGAGCGGAACGCCGCGACGCTCGAGCATCGTTTGGAGCAGCTCGCTCTGGGTTCGCAACTGCAGCCACTTCATGGTGCCGAACGAGTTGATCCAACCGTCGCCGCTGAACGCCACCGGCGCTTGCTGCTCCGCGAACACGCGCTGGAAGAACACGCTGGTCGAGAAGCCCTCGAGCTCGGAGTCGAGCGTGGCCGACGTGGTGCGATCGCCATTCACCGTGATCGCCGTCGGGCTCACGTCGTCGCCGCCGATGAGGGCGACCGCGAGCGCACCGATCATGAGCGCCGCGGCGAGACCGAGCGCGACGACCGGGCCGAGACTCGGCCGGGCACGCGGCGCGTCGTCGACTTCGTCGGCCGACTCCTCGTCAGCCAGCCCTTCCTCAACGGATGCTTCGGTGCTCACCTCGCTCATGGCATCGCGGAGGCTAGCGCGGCACGTTCAGCCGGCTCGGCTGGCGGATCGGGCGGCACGAGCTCGTCGAGCAGCTCAACCAGTGCGCCCGCCACCTCGGGCACCTTCACGCTGAGGGGCACCACGATCTCGCCGCCTTGCGCGGCGTCTTTGGCCACTGCCTTCGGCGCCAGGCGTCGCAAGCGAACCTTCTGCGATTCCTTCAGCGTGACGCCGACGATGCGCGCGGTGTTGCGTTGCACCGTGATCGACCTGAGGCCGAGGCGCACCGCCACCGCGCGCAGACGCGCGCCGTCGAGCAGAGCGACGGCCGACGGCGGCGGCGGGCCGTAGCGGTCCTCCCATTCGTCGCGGATGTCGTCGACGTCTTGGATCGTGGTCACCGCCGCGAGCCGTCGGTACGCCTCCATCCGCACGTCGTCGCGCGACACGTACTCGCGCGGGAGGTTGGCATCGACGGGCAAGTCGATCGTGATGTCGATGGGCGCTTCGACCGGCTCGCCCTTGAGCTCACCGACCGCTTCGGTGACCATCTGGCAGTACAGATCGAAACCCACTGCGGCGATGTGGCCCGACTGCGCGGCGCCGAGCATGTTGCCCGCGCCGCGGATCTCGAGATCGCGCATCGCGATCTTGAACCCCGACCCGAGGTCGGTGAACTCACCGATCGTCTTCAGGCGCTCGTACGCCTCTTCGCTCAACACGCGATCGGCCGGGTGCAGCAAGTACGCGTACGCGCGCTGACCCCGTCGACCGACGCGCCCGCGCAACTGGTAGAGCTGCGCGAGGCCGAGCAGATCGGAGCGATCGACCACCAGCGTGTTCACCGTCGGCATGTCGATGCCGCTTTCCACGATCGTGGTGCACACCAACACATCGGATTCGTGTTCCCAGAAGTCGAGCACCACTTGCTCGAGGCGACTCTCGTCCATCTGACCGTGCGCGACCGACACGCGCGCTTCGGGTACGAGTGCGCGCACGTTCTCGGCCACCAGCTCGATGTCGCGTACGCGGTTGTGCACGTAGAACACCTGGCCTTCGCGCAAGAGCTCGCGTCGGATCGCCTCGGCGACCGCGCGGTCTTCGTACTCACCGACGTACGTGAGGATCGGTTGGCGGTCTTCCGGTGGCGTGTTCACGAGCGAGAGGTCGCGAATGCCGGTGAGCGACAACTCGAGCGTGCGCGGGATCGGCGTGGCCGTGAGCGTGAGCACGTCCACGTTGGTGCGGATCTGCTTGATCCTCTCCTTGTGTTGCACACCGAAGCGCTGCTCTTCGTCGACGACGAGCAAGCCGAGCCGTGGCACCTTGATGTCGTCCGACAACAAGCGGTGCGTGCCGATGACGATGTCGACCGACCCCGCTTCGAGGTCGCGCACGACGGCGTTCTGCTCCTTCGTCGACAGGAAGCGCGACAGCACCTCCACGCGCACCGGGTAGTTGGCGAAGCGCTCGCGGAACGTCTGCCCGTGTTGGCCGGCGAGCAGCGTGGTCGGCACGAGCACGATCACCTGCTTGCCGTCTTGCACCGCTTTGAACGCGGCGCGCACCGCCACCTCCGTCTTGCCGTAGCCGACGTCGCCACACACGAGGCGATCCATCGGGATCTCGCGCTCCATGTCGGCCTTCACATCGATGATGGCCTGCATCTGGTCGGGCGTCTCCTCGAACGGGAACGCCTCCTCGACCTCGTGCTGCCATGGCGTGTCGGGCGCGAACGCGTGACCGGGCGTGGCCAACCGCTGGCGGTACAGCACCACGAGCT
>JBEVLJ010000008.1:0-5343 GCA_040509195.1 Acidimicrobiia bacterium | reverse complement strand
GTGGTTCGGAGAAGCTCGTCAACTACTTCGTCGGCCAGATCGTCGGCTCGTTGAACCACGAACGCACCTGCCGCCAGGTCGTCATGGACATGGTCGAGGAATACATCGCCGTCGCCCAAAGCACCGCAGCATCGCTCGAGGCTGCCGGGGCCTGATGTCGGGAACCACCCGAGGCACGAAGGGCACGAATCGCGAGGACTGAGGCGAGCGAGCGCGACGACGTGAACGCGCGCGTCATCGCGGAGTTCCGCGCGTCCGGCGGGAAGGTCCGCGGGGCGTTCCAGAACGTCCCCGTGCGGGGTCGTCGTAGCCCTCGGTGACACGCGCCTGCTCGAGTCGGCAAGCAGCTGACCCATGCGGGCCGCCCGCTCGTGGTCACTCGTCGCGAGCGGGCAACTTCTGCATGACGTCACGATCGCCTGGTGGGTGTCGGTGACGAACTCCGCCAGGTTGCGCCGGCAGCACGACGGCCGACGCGTGCATCCGGCGACTACTTGACGAAGATCGGGTTGATCGGCGAGCCCACGCTCTTGACCACCGGAACCGTCGACGTGACGCAGAAGCCCTCGTAGACGCCATCGTCAGCGCAGTCGTCCGCGAGGGCGTCGAGGTCGAGGATCTCGCCGAGGTACAGACCGAGGTCGCGCAACGTCGCGATGTGGAAGTGGAAGCTCGTGCGCCCCGGCGGCGCGCTCACGAACTGCACGCCCTGGTTGTCGGCCGCCACGAACGCGACGTCGTGCTCGTGCAGCCATTCGATGCACCCGTCGTCGAGGCCGGGCTCGCCGGGCGAGCGCTGGTCGGACAGGAAGTCTGCGTAATAGCCGGTGCGGACGAAGAGCAGGTCGCCGGCGCGCACCTCCACCCCGTGCGCGGCCGCGGTGTCGTCGAGCATCGCGGGCGTGATCTCGAACCCGCGCTCGAGATGGTCGACCCCCAAGTGGCGGGCCACGTCGAGCAGCACGCCGCGGCCACACAGGCCGTCGGCGACGTTGTGGAGACCGAGCCGCCGCGCGCCGCCCGACGCGGTGATCAGGCCTGCCCACCATCCGTTGTACATCGCGTCCTCGAAGCCGACGTGCCCGAGGCCGTCGAGCTGGGTGGTGCCCTGCAGCGCCATCACGATCCAGTCGTCGGACCCGTTGAGTCTGCCCGCATTGAGGACGCCGTCGCCCGCGGCGCTCGCCCAGGTGTGGATCGGCAGCGGACGACCTCCCGGCCGGGGCATGGACGCGGTGATCGGCACGCCGAGCGGGAAGCGCTTCCCGGAGTGCACGAGCGCGGCGGCGGCGGCGACACGCTCGGGTGTGAGCAGGTTGGCGGTGCCGCGCTGGTCGTCGTCGCCCCAGCGGCCCCAGTTGTTCGGGGTGCCGGGCTCGACCCCGACGACCTTCCCTCGCTCGTCGACGGTGTACGACGGTGGCGCCCACGCGGACACCGGTTCGTCGGCTACCTGGCGCATCTGTGTTCCTCCCGGCTCGCTGGTCCCGACTCACGGGTCGTCGGCGCCGCGCACCCTAGTCCGGTACCTGACCCCGTGGTCGGGCCACTGGCAGGACAGGTAGAGTCCCGCACGACCTGACCGACGAACGCGCGTGAGCGCATGGACGAGGGGGAGCGCGAGGTGAGCGAGATGGCGCTGAACGCAGCGGGCGAGCCGATCGTGGTGACCGAACGGCGCGGACGCGCGGGCATCATCCGGTTCAACCGGCCGGAGTCCCGCAACGCCGTGAGCGCCGAGCTCACGATCGCGGTCGCCGAGGCGATTGACGCGTTCGAAGCCGACGACGACGTGTGGGTGCTCGTGATCACCGGCACCGGGCAGGCGTTCTGCGCCGGCGCCGACCTGAAGCAGATGGGCTCGCCCTCCGCGCTCGCGCCCGAGGACCGCGTGAAGCTCGGCGGCTTCGCGGGGATCAGCACGCGTCGCTTCGTGAAGCCGGTGATCGCAGCGGTGAACGGCTTCGCGCTGGGCGGCGGCACCGAGATCTGCCTGTCGTGCGACCTGGTCGTTGCCGAGGAGCACGCCCAGTTCGGCCTCCCGGAGGTGAAGCGGGGCATCGTCGCCGGCGCCGGTGGCATGCAACGGCTGCCGCGGCGCGTGCCGCCCGCGATCGCGCTCGAGATGGTCATGACCGGCGCACCGATCAGCGCCGCACGGGCGCTCGAGCTCGGCCTGATCAATCGCGTCGTGCCGGCCGGGGAGGGCCTCGACGCCGCGCTCGCGCTCGCCGAGACGATCAGCGAGAACGCGCCGCTCGCCGTGCGCTACTCACGCGCCGTCGCGCGCGCGTCTTTCAGCAGCGGCGAGGACGACGCGCTGGTCGGCCTCGAAGCGATGCGCGACGCCATGTTCGCGAGCGAGGACTCCAAGGAGGGCCCGCGCGCGTTCGCGGAGAAGCGGCCGCCGAAGTGGGCGGGGCGCTGACGCCCACGCTCGTCAGTGCGCGGTGACGGTGGTGGTTCGCGGCCGGAGCGCAGGATCGTGCCGGGTGCCTCGCCCGTGAACTCGCCGCCGCTCACCACCGCGCCGCTCTCCGGAAGCACACGGTGCGGACGAACGCGGAACCTCCCGGCGGTCAGATCACGCCCTCGTCGCGCAGCCGATCGATCTCCTCCGGTGACAGGCCGAGCAGATCGTGCAGCACGGCGTTGGTGTGGGCACCGAGCGCAGGCCCGAGCCAGTCGATGCGCCCGGGCGTCGCGGTGAGCCTCGGCACGACGTTCGGCACGGAGAGGTCGCCGACGCGTTCATCGTGGCGCGCCGCGAGGTTGCCGCGCGCTGCGTAGTGCGGGTCGTCGAAGATCTCGTCGATCGAGAACACCGGCCCGGCGGGCACCTGCGCCGTCTCGCACCGCTCCAGCAGGTCGGCACGGTCGTGACGCGCGGTCCACTCGCCGACGATGGCGTCGACCTCGTCGCGTGCCTTCTCGCGCTGGGCGTACGTGCCGAAGCGGCCGTCCTCGGCCAGCTCCGGGTGGCCCATGAGTCCGGCCAGGCGCTCGAACATCTTGTCGGTCGTGCACGCGAGCGCGATCCACTTCCCGTCGCCGGTCGGGTAGTGGCTGTGCGGCACCGCGTTGACCGTGCCGGGCCCGAGTCGTTGGCGCACGAACCCCGTCGAGTCGAAGCTCGCGGCGAGCTCGTCGAGGATGCGGAAGACCGGCTCGTACAAGCCGATGTCGACGACTTGGCCCTCACCGGTGGCGTCGCGGGCGCGCAGCGCGAGCAGGGCGCCGAACGCGCCGTAGATGCCGGCGAGGTAGTCGGGGAGCGTGGCGGAGCCGGGGGTGACCGGCGCACGATCCGGATAACCGGCCAGGAACGACAAGCCGCCGAACGCGTTCGCGATGCGCCCGAAGCCGGGGCGCTCGCGGTAGGGCCCGGTTTGGCCGTAGCCCGAGATGCGCACCATCACGAGGCGGGGATTGCGCGCACGCAGCACGTCGTATCCGAGCCCCCAGCGCTCCATCGTGCCGGGCTGGAAGTTCTCGACCAGCACGTCGGCGTGCTCGACGAGTCGCAGCAGCAACTCGGCGCCATCGGGGGTCCGGAGGTCGATCGTGACCGACTTCTTGTTGCGCGCTTCGCTGAGCCAGATGAGCGAGTCGCCGCACTCGGTGGGGGTGCCGAACCCGCGTGTCGGGTCGCCGGTGGTGGGCAGTTCGACCTTGATCACCTCGGCACCGAACTCGCCGAGCTGCGTCGCGCAGAACGGCCCGGCGAGGAAGGTGGCAATGTCGACGACGCGCACGCCGTCGAGCGGTCTGGGTTCGTTCGGCACGGTCCTCGTTCTACCGCGTGCACGCCTCGGGCGCGCCCTTGGGCTCGGCGTCGATTCAGTTGCGCGCGGCCACGTCGCGCAGCGCACACGGCAGGGTCGCCGACCGCGCAGAACGAGCGATCACCGACGGCGCGCTCACCATCGCCGTGACCACATTGTTCGTGCACGCGCAGCGCGACGCCGCGTAGGCCGCGACGCCGCGCTCCTCGGGTCTCAGGCCTTCGACAGCTCGTTCAACGTCGAGACCGCCTCGTCGGGCAGCTCCAGCGCGAAGCCGGGCAGGTTCTCCTGGAGTTGCTCCGTGGTGCGTGGGCCCAGGATCACCGACGTGACGCCACGGCGGTTGAGCAGCCACGCGATGCTCACTGCGGTGGCCGTCGACCCGAGCTCCGCGGCGACCTTCTCGACGCCCTCGACGACGTCGAACTGCGCGTCGCTCATGAGGTTGGCGCGCGCCTCGGGGCGCATGCGCAGGTGGCGCGCCATCCGGGTGCCCTCCGGCACCTCGGCGCCGCGCCGGTAGCGACCGGTCAGCATGCCGCCGGCGAGCGGGCTGTACACGAGGGTGCCGAGCCCGTGGCGCTGGCACGCGGGCAGCACGTCGGCTTCGATGTCGCGCGCGAGGAGCGAGTACCGGGGCTGGAGACTGATGAACGGCGTGCCGTTGGCGCGCGACGCAGCCCACTGCGCCTCGACGATCTGGCTCCCGGTGTAGTTGGAACAGCCGATGTAGCGCACCTTGCCTGACTGCACGAAGCCGTCGAGCGTGGCCATCGTCTCCTCAATCGGCGTCGTCGCGTCCCAGCTGTGCATCTGGTAGAGGTCGACGTAATCGGTGCCGAGGCGGCGCAGGCTCGCCTCGAGCGCGCGCGTGAGGTGCACGCGCGAGGTGCCCTGGTCATTCGGGCCCGTGCCCTGTGCGCCGCGGGCCTTCGTCGCGAGCACCACGGAGTCGCGGCGTCCGACGAGCGCGCGTCCGACGATCTCCTCCGACGCGCCGCCCGTGTACACGTTCGCGGTGTCGATGAAGTTGTGGCCCGCGTCGAGGAACTCGTCGATCACGCGGCGACCCTCGGCTTCGTCAGTCGGTGCGTCCGCCGCGGTGCCGAAGTTCATCGCGCCGAGACATGCCCTCGACACCTTCAGGCCCGATCGGCCCATCGTCACGAATTCCATTTCCGTCTCCTCGTCGCGTGCTCGTCCACGTGTCGTCCGCGGCCTCGGCGGGATCCTACTGTCGATCCCGTGATCGACCGCGGGGACGGGCGAGCGTTGGACTGGGAGACGCGGCCCGACGACATCCTCGAGTTCGGCACGTCGCGGAAGTTCTTCGACACGATCGCCCGGACCGACGAGACGCGCAACCTCGTGCGATCGCACTGAAACGGCTTGGTGCGCGCGCGGTGGCGAACCCGACGTTGCCCGGCTGTGCGCGCCCGAAGTCGACGAAGCGCAGTGGAGCGCCGCGTTCTGAGACCGACGCAAACTGGGTCGGGTCAGGTGGCGGCGTTCATCTCCTGGGCGAGCGCCGCGTACTGGTCGAGCACGGGGAGCACCG
>JBEVLJ010000007.1:0-4942 GCA_040509195.1 Acidimicrobiia bacterium | reverse complement strand
CGGGCCAAGAAGAAGATCCGCGCCAACCACATCCCCTACCGGGTGCCGGACGACGCCGAGCTGCCGGCCCGGCTGCGGGCTGTGCTCGCCGTGATCTACCTCATCTTCAACGAGGGCCACACCGCCACGAGCGGCGACGCCCTCGTCCGGGGCGAGCTGTGCGACGAGGCCGTCCGGCTCGGCCGGCTGCTCGTCGAGCTCATGCCCGACGAGCTCGAGGTGCACGGGCTGCTCGCGTTGTTGCTGCTCACCGAGTCGCGCCACGCCGCGCGCGTCGATGTCGACGGCAGCGTGGTGCTGCTCGCCGATCAGGATCGCACGGCATGGGACCGCGACCTGATCGCCGAAGGACAGGAGATCGTGCGCTCGTGCCTGCGACGCAACCTGCCCGGTCCGTACCAGATCCAGGCCGCGATTGCTGCGGTGCACAGCGACGCGTCGACCGCCGCCGACACCGACTGGTCGCAGATCGTTGCGCTCTACGACCAGCTGCTCCGGTTCACGCCCACGCCGATCGTCGCGCTCAACCGCGCGATCGCGGTGGCCGAGCTCGACGGCCCGGACTCCGCGCTGGTGTTGCTCGACGACCTGTCGGACGACCTGGCCGAGTATCACCTCTTCCACGCCACGCACGCCGAGTTGCTCGTGCGCGCCGGTCGCCCCAAAGACGCCCGCGTCGCGTTCGACACCGCACTCACGTTGGTGGGCAACACGGCCGAGCGCGACCTGTTGGAGCGCCGCCGCGCGGACCTCGCCGACTGATCGCTACCTATCGAGTGTGTCCGTCGTCCTCGCCGAGGCCGAGGGGATCGAGGCAGGCGGTGAGCCCGTCGATCGTGATGTCGTCGCGACGGCGCTGCTCCCAGACCGCGCGCGGGAGCACGAACAGGTTGTGACGCGCGGGTTGCCCTTCGCGCTCGTCGATGCGCGAGCCGTTGGGGAGGTAGCCGAGTGACCTCGTGACGCCGAGCGATGGCGCGTTGTCGAAGAACGCCGACGTGTGCGCATCCCGCGCCTCGAGCCCCGCGAACGCGAGGTGCAACACCGCGGCGCGCATCTCCTTGCCGATTCCTTCGCCGTGTCGTCGCTGCACGATCCATGATCCCGTCGTCACCGACCTCGTCACTGGGAACTCGTGCGCGCTGACGTCCTGCACGCCGACCGGCTCACCGTCGACCCAGACACCGAAGTGCAGACGCCACTCCGCGGTGGTGAAGTCGGTGCGGGAGCGCCACCACCACTGCAGGGCCTCGCGCTCGCGTCGTGGTGCCGGCACTCGCGTCCAAGGAACGCTGAAGGGCATGAAATCACGGTCGTGGATCGGTTCACTCACCAGCGCGACGATGCGCGCAAGATCGTCGTCGGTGGGGTAGCGCAATTCGACGCGCGGAGTGGTGACGCGCAGATTGAAGAAGGGCCACTGCTCGGCAAGCATCGGCGCAGTCTCGACCGCCGACGACTCTCGGTCCAACCGCTTTCCGCGCCGCGCTCGCGGAATCCGTTGGAGCGCCTCGGGCTGTCGCTGTTTTGAGCTCGACGTTCCCATCGCACGGCGACACGAGATCCTGGTGCTCGCGGTGGCCGAGCGCGCCGCGACCCTCTAGCGGCTGGTGGTCGAGCGGTACTTGCGCATCGAGAGCGTGGCGAACGCCACGGTGATGCCGACGGCCCACAGCAGCGCGATCCACGGGTCGTTGCCCGCAGGCTTGCCGTTGTAGAGCGCGCGTGCGGCGTCGATCACGATGCTGACGGGGTTGTGCTCGGCGATCGGTTGCAACCAGCTGGGCATGCTCTGGGGGTCGACGAATGCCGACGAGATGAACACCGCGACGAACATCCACAGAAACGCGATGGAGTTGACGGCTTCGGCCGAACCAGCGACCAGGCCGGTGTACGCCTGCACCCAGCTGAACGCGTACGAGAACAAGAAGAGCAGGAGCGTCGCCGCAGCCGCGCCCCACAACGATCCTTCGAACCGGAATCCCACGATGAACGAGACGATCAACATGATCGCGAACGACAGCGCGTTGCGCACGAGGTCGCTCAAGGAACGCCCGAGCAGCATCGCGGACGAGTACATCGGGAGTGACCGCAGCCGGTCGATGAAGCCGCGGCTCAGGTCTTCGGCGATGCCGAGCCCGGTGTAGATGGATCCGAACAGCACCGTCTGCGCAAAGATGCCGGGGATCACGAACTGCTTGTAGTTCGTGTAGCCGGGCACGTCGATCGCGCCGCCGAACACGTAGACGAACAGGATCACGAACATGATCGGCTGCAACGCCGCGAACACGAGGAGCTCGGGGTTGCGCGGGAGTGCCTTGAGGTGACGCTTCGCTTCGGTCGCGGTGTCGCGCAGCAGCCACACCGGCCCGCTCGGCGGATCGGGGCGCGTGTCGGCGTCTGGGATCGCAACGTCGGACGCGGTCATGCGGGCTGCTCAACGGGCGCGGGGGCGGGGTCGTCGTCTTCGCTCGCGCCGTGCCCGGTGAGCGCGAAGAACACGTCGTCGAGCGACGAATGACGCACGCCGACGTCGTCGATCTCGATCTGCGCGCCGTCGAGCTCCCGCACCGCCTGCGGGACCACGCCGCGCAGGTCGTTCACAGGCACGATGACGCGCCGGCCGTCGTCCTCCACGTGCGCGTTGCCGCACGCGAACATCGCCAGCGCAGCGATCGCGCGCGGCGCGTCGGCGGGATGCTCGAGCACCACTTCGAGCTGCTCGCCGCCGACCCGGCGCTTGAGCTCGGTGGGCGTGCCGCGCTCGATCACCACACCGTGATCGATGACCGCGATGTCGTGCGCGAGCCGGTCGGCCTCCTCGAGATATTGGGTGGTGAGCAACGTGGTCATGCCGCCGGCGACGAGCTCGTCGATGAGGTCCCACATCGCGTTGCGGCTGCGGGGGTCGAGCCCAGTGGTGGGCTCGTCGAGGAAGAGCACCGAGGGTTCGCCGATGAGACTCATCGCGATGTCGAGGCGACGCCGCATGCCCCCCGAGTAGGTGCTGGCGGGTCGGCTGCTCGCGTCGGAGAGCTCGAAGCGCTCGAGCAGCTCGCCAGCACGTTGGCGCGCGGTGCTCGTCTTCTGGTGGAACAGACGGCCGACGTGCTCGAGGTTCTCGAACCCGGTGAGGCGTTCGTCGACCGCGGCGTACTGGCCCGTGAGCCCGATGCGCGCCCGTGCGCGGCGCGGGTTCTTGACCACGTCGATGCCGTCGATCAACGCCGTGCCCGCATCAGGCTTCAGCAGCGTGGTGAGGATTCGCACTGCAGTGGTCTTGCCCGCGCCGTTCGGGCCGAGCACGCCGAGCACGGTGGCGCGCTCGACGGCGAGGTCGACGCCCCGGAGGGCCTCGGTGTCACCGAAGTGCTTGACGAGTCCGATCGCTTCGACTGCAGGCATCGACGACCCAAGTTACGAGCCGCTGCGCGACGCCGACAAAGGAATTGACGCGTCGTTCAGCCCGCACGTGCTCGGTACGCGTCGACGTGCGCATCGACCCGGTCACACACCGCGCGTTCCATGTCGGATGGCCAGTCGTCGCCGAGCACGGCACGTCCGCGAACGACGAACGCGGCGCGGACCGCGAGATGACCGTCGATCACGCCGTCAGCCGTCGGCGGACCGGTCGGAATCCCGAGCAGCTCGGCGCGTTGCTCGTCAGTGAGCCGACCGTCCCAATCGCGGGGTGACGTCGCGGGGACGCGACCGTTCTCTTCGAGGTCGAGCTCGTAGAGCAAGTGACGAACCAGGTTGATCCCGTCGTGGCCGAGCAGCCAGTCGTCGCGGTGGATGACCAACGTGAGGTAGAGGTGGATCGCGAGGAACTCTTCGGCCACGTGGCGTGCGCGCGACGGCTCGGGTTCGGCCAGGAGGTGCATGCCGCGGATGAGGCCCTCGGGTGGGATCACCGCGTGGCCCACGTTGATGTCGGGGAGCTCACCGATCAACGGTCCGAGCACTTCATCGAGCGCGACCATCACCGGCGCCGGATCGCCCTCCGCGGGGAGCACGACGAGACGCTCGCGCTGCGCGTCGGTGAGCTTCGCGCTCCAACGCTTCACCGACTTCGCTTCGATCGGGCGGTTCGACTCGACGTACGCCTCGTACAGGATCCAACGCAACGTGTGGATCACTTCCGTCGTCAACAACGGTCCGGGATTCGCCCCGAGCACCGCGGCGCACGAGGCATACCAACCGCGCAACTGCTCGAACTTCTCGGGCGAAGGATCCGCGGGTGGGAGCGGCGGTGGCACGAGCGGCGCGAGGCCGTCGCGATCGAAGAGCAGATGGCGGTCGCGTACCGCTGACTCGGCGACGTTCGCCACCGGCTCCGCCCAGAAGTCGAACCGCTGACACGACGGTGTGATCGACAGCCAGCTCCCCGCGTCGCCGAACGATTTCCGTGCCATCACCGTCGGCGTGATCGCGTCGAGTCGCTCGCGCCAACTGGCGCCGAATTCGACGAGCGTGTCGTCGTCGACCGCGACGATCACGTCGAGGTCGGAGAGCGCGTCGCCCTCTCCGCGGGCGAGCGAACCGTGCACCCACGCGGCTCGCACCCGATCGTCGGCCTCCAGCACCTCGATGGCGGAGTCGAGGAGGGGTGTGTATCCAGGAGGCAGCAACACCCCACTGGGGTGAGGCTCCATTGCTTGTGAGAACATTCACAAAGTGTGCTCGCACGCTCCGAGCGTGTCAACCTCCGTTCAGTCCGCCTCCGTGTCGAGCTCGGCGATCAGCGCGCCCGGGGCGACGAAGCGGTACGCCAGTCACGGGTGACGAGTTACAAGGCAACGGCCATCACGGTCTGCATGGTGAGCGCGCTCACGAGCTGACGCTGGCAGTCGTCGATCGGCTGGCAGGTGGCACCCGAGCGCGCGTCGACCGCGCGCGGACCTCATACTCTGGCGCCATGGATGCACCCGAGACGGTCACC
>JBEVLJ010000006.1:0-4633 GCA_040509195.1 Acidimicrobiia bacterium | reverse complement strand
CTATTGGGGCCAGAAGGCGCGGAACTCTGCGGTGACCGCCGGGTTGCTGTGACCGAAGAGGTTGCCGTCCATGCCGCCTCTCGGACCGTCGAAGTCGAGGTCGGCGATGACGAGGTCTTCGAGCAGCTCGGTCGCTGACGCGATCACTGATCCTTGGGTGTCGATGATCGCGGTGGTGCCGTAGCTGAGGCGTTCGCCTTGGTGGCCGGCGATATCAGCGGCGACGACCGCGATGCTGTTCTCGACGGCTCGGGCGATGAGGACGTTGTTGCCGCGAGCGCGCCACTGGTGTTCCTTCGCGGGGCGGTGGCCGCCGTGGACCGGGACGGCGAGGAGTTGCGCACCTTTGGCTGCGAGGACTCGCGCGGGTTCGATGTAGTGCGCGTCGTTGCAGATGAGGACGCCGAATGTGATGTCGTTGTGATGGAAGACGGGGAGCTCGGTGCCTGCGACGCACTTCGACGTGCCGGGGTAGGTCTTGCGATAGATGCCGAGGATGTCGTCGCCTTGGATCACTGCGGCTGAATTGTGGATCGCACCGCCCGCGCCGCGCTCGGTGAATCCCACGACGATGCTCATGTCCCAACCGAGCAACGGTGTGATGGCAGCACGCAGCTCTTGGCTGAACGCGGAGAGCGCGACCGTGGCGGGATCGTCACCGTCCGATTCGTTGGCGAGCTCGCCGATCACTGCTTCCGGACAGACCAGGATCTCCACTCCGGCGTCGTGCGCGCGCTGCACATACGGAACGACCAGGTCGGCATCCAGGGGCGCGGGAAATAGTCGGTAGGGGGCTTGGTACGCCGCGACACGCATGGGTTGAGCATGGCCCTGCGAACCTCTCGGGGCGCGGACACGCGCCATAGCCTCGGCTGCGTTCACTCTCGACGATGTGGAGACCTGCTGTGTCCGACGTGCCCACGTTCACGCTCAACAACGGGTCGGAGATGCCGAAGGTCGGGTTCGGGGTGTTCCAGATCCCCGCTGACGAGACGATCGCGGCGGTGACCACGGCGCTCGACGCGGGGTATCGGTCGATCGACACCGCGGCGATCTATGGCAACGAGGAGGCGGTGGGTCAGGCGCTGGCGCAACACGATGTGCCGCGCGACGAGATCTTCGTGACGACCAAGGTGTGGAACTCCGAGCACGGGCGCGACACCACGTTGCGCGCGTACGACGCAAGCCTCGAGCGGCTCGGACTCGAGACGATCGACCTCTACTTGATCCACTGGCCGTCGCCGGCGAAGGACCTGTACGTGGAGACGTGGCAGACGCTCGAAGAGCTCTACCGCGACGGTCGCGTCGGTGCGATCGGGGTGTCGAACTTCAACATCGAGCACCTGCAGCGTCTGATCGACGAGTGCGAGATCGTGCCGACGGTGAACCAGGTGAAGCTCGACCCGCAGTTCCAGCAACGAGCGCTCCGTGCGTTCCACGACGAGCATGACATCCGCACCGAGGCGTGGGCGCCGCTGGGCCAAGGCAGCCCGTTGCTCGACGACGACGTGGTGGTCGAGATCGCGCGGGCGCACGACGTCGACGCCGGCCAGATCGCACTCCGATGGAGCGTGCAGCACGGCATCGTCGTGATCCCGAAGTCGGTCACGCCGTCGCGCATCCGGTCGAACCTCGACGTGTTCTCGTTCGACCTCACCGACGACGAGATGACGCGCCTCGACGGGCTCTACCAGGACGACCGCGCCTTCGATCCCGCCGACATGAACTTCTGAACCACGTCGTCATCGAGGGATCGACCGCAGCCGCGCGCGCTGATGCCAGACTGCGCGGGTGAGCAGGCAACGGAAGTTCGCGCTCCGGTCCGTCGACGTGCGCCGGAACCTCGACGTGTTCCTCGTGTGCGCGGTCGCGTCGGTGCTGGGAAACCGGGCGTTCCTGATCGCCACCGGCTATCCGCAGGTCGGCAACGGCACGTTGCACATCTCGCATGCGATCTGGGGCGCGCTGATGCTGGCGGTCGCGGTGATCGCCGCGATCTCGTACCTGACCCCGTCGGTGCGCCTCTTCGTCGCGTTCCTCGGCGGCGCGGGATTCGGTTGGTTCATCGACGAGCTCGGCAAGTTCATCACCCGCAAGGTCAACTACTTCTTCCAACCGACGATCGCGCTCATCTACATCGTGTTCATCACGATGTACCTCGTGTTCCGCAGCATCGCCGGCCGTGCCTTCACCGCCGACGAAGCCGTGCTCAACGGGCTCGAAGCGGTGAAGGCAGCGTCGCTGGGCCGGCTCGACGAGACGCGCCGACGAGAAGCGCTGCAAGGCATCGTGAGCTCGCACGCGTCGGGGTCGGTCGCCGACCACGTGGTCGCGTTGCTGCGCGATGTGCCGGCGCTGCCACCGCGCCAGCGGGGGCCGTGGCAGACGCGCGGTGACCGAGCCCGCAGTTGGTACCGGCGCACCACTGAGCGCCCGGGCTTCGCTCGCCTGGTGAGCGCGATCTTCGTCGTGCTCGCGCTCTACACGTTCGCTTCCGCGTTCGTCGTCGCGTTCGACCACTCGAGCATCCACGGCTTCTCGGAATGGGCGTCGGTCGTGAGCGGCACGGTCGCCGGCGTGCTCATCATCATCGGTGCCATCCGACTGCCACGTTCGCGGGTGGCGGGCTATCGCTGGTTCGAGCGCGGCATGCTCGTGAACATCCTCGTCACGCAGGTGTTCGTGTTCGAGCAGCGTCAGCTCGCCGGTCTCCCCACGCTCGTGTTCGACGTCGTGCTCTGGCTCATGGCCGCGGCGGCGCTGCGCGCGGAGCGGGAACGTGCGGTGCTCGCCGGCGACACCGATCGCGGCCCGGCGCATCCGCTCGACGGCGATCAGGCTTCTCGGGAGGTTCGCGCGGTTCCGTAGACTTCTGGGATGCCCGCGCCTGAGAAGCCGACCCTCGAAGGTCTCGAAGCGAAGTGGTCGGCCCAGTGGGAGGCCGACGGCACCTACCGGTTCGATCGCACCAAGTCGCGCGGCGAGGTGTACTCGATCGACACGCCGCCGCCCACGGTGAGTGGCTCGCTGCACATGGGCTCGATGTTCGGCTACGTGCAGACCGACGGCATCGCGCGCTTCCAGCGCATGCACGGCCGCGAGGTCTTCTATCCAATGGGGTGGGACGACAACGGCCTGCCCACCGAGCGTCGGGTGCAGAACTACTACGGGGTGCGGTGCGATCCGTCGTTGCCCTACGACCCCGACTTCGAGGCGCCGTCGAAGCCGGACAAGCGCGCGGTCGCCATCTCGCGGCGCAACTTCGTCGAGCTGTGCGAGCGCCTCACCGCCGAAGACGAGCAGGTCTTCGAAGACGTCTGGCGCGCCGCCGGCCTGTCGGTCGACTGGTCGCTCACTTACACGTCGATCGGTCCGGCTGCGCAGCGGGTGTCGCAACGCGCGTTCCTCCGCAACCTCGCGCGTGGTGAGGCGTACCAATCCGAGGCGCCCACGCTGTGGGACGTCGACTTCCGCACCGCAGTCGCGCAAGCCGAGCTCGAAGACCGCGAGATGCCCGGCGCGTACCACGCAGTTCGGTTCGGGGGCACCAACGGCGCCGCCGACATCGTGATCGAGACCACCCGGCCCGAGCTCATCCCGTCGTGTGTCGCGCTCGTCGCGCATCCCGACGACGAGCGATTCCGCGATCGCTTCGGCGACACGCTCACGTCGCCGCTCTTCGGCGCGTCGGTGCCGGTGTACGCGCATCCCCTCGCTGATCCCGAGAAGGGATCCGGCATCGCGATGATCTGCACCTTCGGTGACACCACTGACGTGGTGTGGTGGCGCGAGCTCGACCTCCCGACGCGTCCGTCGCTCGGGTGGGACGGGCGCATGCGCGCCGAACCGCCCACGCTCGACGGCGAGAAGTGGACCACCGCCGCGCTCGACGCGTACGCCGAGCTCGCGGGCAAGACGTCGAAGCAAGCGCAGTCGCGCATCGTGGAGCTGCTGCGCGAGTCGGGCGACCTGATGAGTGAGCCGAAGCCGATCACTCACCCGGTGAAGTTCTACGAGAAGGGCGAACGGCCACTCGAGATCGTCACCACGCGTCAGTGGTACTTCGTGAACGGTGCGCGCGACGAGCAGTTGCGGGCCACGATGCGCGCGCGCGGTGAGGAGCTCGTGTGGCATCCGCCCCACATGCGCGTGCGGTACCAGAACTGGGTCGACGGCCTGAACGGCGACTGGCTGGTCAGCCGACAGCGGTTCTTCGGTGTGCCCTTCCCGGTGTGGTATCCACTCGACGACGAAGGCGAGCCCGACTACGACCGTCCGCTCATACCGTCGGAAGCATCCTTGCCGGTCGACCCATCGAGCGACGCGCCCGCTGGGTACACCGACGACCAGCGAGGCAAGCCCAACGGCTTCATCGGCGATCCCGACGTGATGGACACCTGGGCCACCTCGTCGCTCACGCCCCAGGTGGCCGGCGGTTGGGTCGAGGACGCCGACCTTTGGGAGCGCGTGTTCCCGATGGACCTTCGCCCGCAAGGTCCGGAGATCATCCGTACGTGGCTGTTCGACACGGCGCTGCGGTCACAACTCGAACACGACGCGCTCCCGTGGGCGCACACGTCGATCAACGGGTGGATCCTCGACCCGGACCGCAAGAAGATGTCGAAGAGCAAGG
>JBEVLJ010000005.1:0-3749 GCA_040509195.1 Acidimicrobiia bacterium | reverse complement strand
CCCAATCGATGCAGCTCTGGGACCGCATCGTCTGGTGCACCAATTGGGTCGGCGAACGCGTGTTACGCGGTGTGAACCGCTTGATCGCGCGGGCGTCGGTGCTGCCCGATCAGCCGTTCTACGACCCGAAGCTGTTCCCGTGGGTCGAGCCGATCGAAGCGCAGTGGAGCACGATCCGCAAAGAGCTCGACGCCGTGCTCGCGCACCGGGACGACCTTCCCAACTTCCAAGAGATCTCCACCGATCAGCTGCAGATCACCGACGACGATCGGTGGAAGACGTTCTTCTTGTATGGCTACGGGTTTCGGAGCGACGCCAACTGCGCGCGCTGCCCGGAGACCGCGAAGCTCGTCGAGGCGATTCCGGGCATGAAAACGGCGATGTTCTCGATCCTTTCGCCGCACAAGCACATCCCGCCGCACGACGGCCCGTTCAAGGGTGTGGTGCGATACCACCTCGGATTGATCGTGCCGGACCCCGCGGCGCAGTGCACGATCACCGTCGGCGGTGAGACCGCGCAGTGGAGTGAAGGCGCCAGCCTCGTCTTCGACGACACGTACGTGCACGAGGTGCACAACGACACCGACGGCACACGGGTCGTGCTCTTCGTCGACGTCGTGCGCGAGCTGCGTGGCGTGATGCGCTACGTGAACCTGGCGCTCGTCAAGGCCATTGGCTACTCACCCTTCGTGCAGGACGCCAAGCACCGGCACCTCGAGTGGGAACGCCGCTACGCGGCCCTGCAAGGCGGCCTCCGCAACCCCACGTGACGCCGACGGGGTGACGTCAGACGGGGAGTTGGTCGTTGTCGTGCAGGACCTTGAAGATGACCTCGGCGGCCTCTTCGAGCAGGTCGGACGTGTGGTCGAGCATGAGGCTCAACCGGATCAAGCCCAGGCCGCGTTGCACGGCGGGCGCGACGACCGGGTTCACGAACACGCCGGCTTCGAGCAGCTCGCGGGCGAGCACCACCGCGGAGAGCTCGTCGCGCTGCTCGAGTGGGATCGTGATGATCGCGCTCTCGGCCGGGTTCACCGGGATGCCGCGCTCGCTCAAGAGCCCGTGGAAGTACACGACGTTCGCGCGCAGCTGCGCGCAGACCTCGGGGTTGTCGCGCAGGATGCGCAGGCCGGCCAACGCAGCCGCCACTGACCCCGGCGTGTTGGAGGCGGTGAAGATGAACGGATCGGCGTTGAGCGTGAGCAGTTCGATCGCCTCGGACGAACCGATCACGGCACCGCCGCACGAACCGAGCGTCTTGGAGAAGGTGATGGTGAGGAGGTCGACATCGGCCAACACGCCATAGTGCTCCGCGGCGCCACGACCACGCTCGCCGAGCACGCCGAGACCGTGGGCCTCGTCGCTCAACAGAAACGTGTTGGGGTGCGCGCGGCAGAGCGCGACCATGCGGTCGAGCGGCGCGGTGTCGCCCCCCATGGAGTAGACGCCGTCGACGATGACGCCCTTGCCCGGCTCCTCGGGCAGCTCGTCGAGGATCTTGGCCAACCGGTCGACGTCGTTGTGCGGAAAGCGCTTCATCCCGGCGTTCGAGAGCTGCACGCCGGTGAGCAGCGAGTTGTGCGCGTCCTTGTCGAGCACCGCGTAGTCGTGGCGGCCGAGCAGGCCCGCGATCGTGCTCACGTTGGCCACGTACCCCGTGGAGAACACGAGCGCGGCCTCGTGCCCGTAGAAGTCGGCCAGCTCTTCCTCGAGCGTGCGGTGGAGATCGAGGGTGCCGTTGAGGAGGCGGGACCCGGTCACGCCGGTGCCGTACTTGCTCGTGGCGGCCTGCGCCGCCTCGATCACCTTCGGGTGGTACGAGAGGCTCAGGTAGTTGTTCGACCCGAAGTTGATGTAGTCGGCGCCTTCGATGCGAAACCGCGGCGTCGACGCGCTCTCGACGGTCTTGTAGTACGGCCAGTACCCCGCGGCCTTCGCCAGGCGATAGTCGTCGAGGCGAGGAAACGCCTCGAGGCGGTCGCGAAAGAAGCTCATGTGCCAGTCGCCTCTCGCACGCCTGTCCCTCTCCACGGGCTCAAGGGGCTCGCTGCACGCCCGCAGCGATCGAGACGGAAGTCTACGGTGCCCGTCAGACCCAGCACGGCACTCAACGTGGTCGCCCAATGCGAGCCGTGGGATCGCCGGTCGGATCGGCCGTCGGATCAGCGGTCGGATCGGCCGTCGGATCGGGAAGCCCGAAGGCGATGGGGTCTTCGAGGAGTTGGCGGGCCCGCTTCAGCGCTCGACCTGCCACGATGCCGTCTTCGCACCGTTCGTCGAACGTCCAGCGGATCTCCATCGTGCGGCGCCGGTCAGGTCCGCTGGTCGGCGAGCCTGGGTCGGTGGTCGCCCGGCCGATGACCCCGAAGAGCCCGATCGTCCCGTATTCGTACAAATGGTGGTACACGGCTTCGGCGCCGAAGCTGGCGAGGTTGGCGAAGAACACGCTGGCGTACATCGGGTCGTGTTCGATGAACGATCGGGGGAACAGGCCGTACGCGTCGATCACCCGGCCGGCGGCCATGACCACCCGTCGGAGGATGCCGGGCAGCTTCATGATGAGCCCGATCTCCTGGTCAGCGATCAGGCCGCCCTCGCCGTAGCGATGGTCGTGGAGTTGCGCGGCCATGTCGGCGACCATGTCGATGAACGACTCGCTGGGATCGAACCTGCGCTTGATCACCGCGAGCGGCGACTCGCCCTTCAAGCTCTGCTTCGCCGCGTACGAAAACCAGATGTCGTTGCGTTGGTAGAGGCGGCCGCCGACCACGAACCGGTTCATGGTGGGGTACTGCGCGAACACCTGGGTGACCGCCCACATCACGACGTGCTGCACCGTGATCAAGAGGTCGGGGTGCGCGTCGTTGTGCGCGCGGACGTACGCGTCGATCCCGCGCATCGGAATCTTCTGGTCGAAGTAGACGGCGGACTCGTTCCGGCCGCGCATCATGTACGGCATGATCCGCTTGGTCGGCGGGAGCCCCCGCACGAGATCGCCGTCGGGTCGGCGCCACCACATGGCGGGCGACATTACTCCCGTGCGTTGAAGCGAGTCACCGATCACACACCATCTCGGGAGATAGCGTCACGCAGATGGGGCGACTCGGAGTGATCGGTGGTCACTCGATCCTCGGGTCGGCGTTCGGGTTCGAGTTCGAACGAGTCGACGTGCCCGTGGACGACCCGTCGGGCGGCGTGTCGAGCGAAGGCGCGTCGGTCGCGCTGCTCGACGCCGGATCGCACGTGATCTTGCACCGCCACGGCATCGACACCTACACGCCGGCCCATCGGGTGGACCACGTCGCGCACTTCCGTGCGTTGCAATCGGTTGGCTGCGACCGGGTGCTGGCGATCAGCTCGGTGGGCGGCCTGCGCGCGGAGCTCGGGGTGGGCACGATGGTCGTGATCGACGACTTCGTCGCGCTCGACTCGTCGATCGCGGTGTTCCACGACGACCGGAGTCATGTCGTGCCGGCGTTCGATCCGGAGTGGCGCTCAGCGGTGCTCCACGCGGCACGGTCGGCGTTTCCCGACGGTGCCCGACTGCACAACGGCGGCGTGTACTGGCAGTCGGTCGGTCCGCGCTTCGAGACCCGCGCCGAGATCCGGTTCATCGCGAGGTTCGCCGACGTCGTCGGGATGACCGCGGCGTCGGAGTGCATCGTGGCGCAGGAGCTGGGGATGCCGTACGCGTCGATCTGCGTGATCGACAACCTGGCCAACGGCATCGCCGAAGCCCCGCTCACCTA
>JBEVLJ010000004.1:0-7109 GCA_040509195.1 Acidimicrobiia bacterium | reverse complement strand
GGACGACGCCGCCCTCGAGGCCTGGCGCAACACGGAAAGCGCCACCCTCGCGAGCACCATCGCGGACATCGTGCGTGCCGATCCAGAACTCCTGGAGCACGACGTCTGGCGAATCTTCGAGGTGCCCGGGCGGCCGAGCTGTCAGCTCGGATGGCTCGACGACAACGGCCGGGACTGGTGGATCTACGCCTTCCTCGAGCTTGCCTCTGCCGGTGACATCGATCGCGGTCGGCTCCTCCGATCGAGCCTCGACGGCCTGGCTCGCGACATCACCGCGTACCAGTCCCGGTGGTACATCGCGCTCTGGCACGCACTCGAGCCCACCGAAGCGGAGCTCGTCGATCTTCAGGAATCGCTGCTGCACCTCCTCGCCCATCCGGTGACCAACGTCGTCCAGTTCTCCCTGCGCGAGCTCGATAGCCTCGAGCAGGCCCAGGCGCTCGACTCCGAGCGCTTCCTCGACGACGTCGGTCCGGTGATCCTCGTCATGCCGGTCGCCACGGCCGAGCAGGCGCTGCGTCTCATCGACCGCGTGATGAGCCGTGATCCCACGTGGGCTGGCGCCGCATGCCTGGCCGCAGCCAACGGACTGCTCCACGCCAACGCGAAGGTCAAACAGCGGGCCGCGAAGCTCCTGGCCGCGTCGATCCCACCCGGCGACGCGGCTGTGGTCGCGGCGCTGGACGCGCTCGGACTCACCGTCGACGATCTACCGCAGCTCGGCGGACGTGGGCAGCGAGCGGTTCGAGCACCCGCGCCGGACGCGAGCGACCGGGAGATCCTCGCTGTGGAAACCCAGCCGCGCGTCGATGTCGCCGCCTGGCACCGCCTGCTGACCGAATACGTGGATCGCTGGTTGCCGATGCGATGGCACAAGCGCGCACCGATGATGGCCCTGGTCGACGCGTTCTCCGGGCCCTGGAGATACGCACCCGACGAGCCCGGCGCCTCGATCGTCATGCTGAACGCCTTGCTCGAGCACCGGTTCTTTGGACGATGGGGTTCGACCCAGTTCGTCGTCTGCGTCGCGGAGCCCGATCCCGATCGCATCCGGATGCTCCAGTCCGCGGTCGACGTTGTCGCGGCTCGGCATCACGGGTTGCCCGAGAACGTGCACGTGACGATCGAGCCGAAGCGGTTCCGGTCGTGGACCGGCGAGGAGGCACGAAGGGGCTGTCCGCGAGGACATCCGGTGCCGACCCTGCTGCTGGTCGACCCCTTTGGCGCCGGCGCTCCCTTGGCCCACGTTGCCGACATGCTCCGGTGGGACGAGGACATGCTGATCAACTTTGACTGCGCGCTGTTGGTCCGCATCGCTTCCCAAGGCCCACCGACCGGTGCCGTGGCCGAGCAGATCGAGGCTCTCTTCGGTACCACCGACTTCAAAGGTGCGCCGTCGGATCCCGACGAGCAGCAGCAATTCCTTCTCGACCTCTACGGGCGGCAGCTCTGGGACGTGCTCCGCCTGCGCCAGGTCCGGCGCTTCGAACGGATCGCCAACGGCAGCCCTACCGGGAACTTCGCGTTCTTCGGCACGCGGTACGACTACCTGGGCCCGGTCGCGCTCCAACGGATGAAGGACGCCATGTGGGTCATCGATCCCGAAGCCGGCAGCCGGTTCTCGTCGCCGTACGAGCCGATCGATCCCCCACCTCGCGGGAGCCAGATGCGCGCCCTCGCGCAGCTCGTGCGTGAAGAGTTCAGCGACCAGACGGTCAGGGTCGCGGATCTCGAGCGGTTCACCTTCGCTCGCACGCCGTACCGCGACAACGCGCACCTGCGTCCCGCGCTCAAGCTCATACAGCGTGAGGGAGACATCGTCGAGGTGAAGGGGACGATGCGGAAGTCGCCCTTCCCCAGCGGAGCGACGGTCACCTTTCGACGGACTCAGTAGGGAGCGTCACTCCAGGCCGAGAGCACATCGTCCACGCGGGCGCACCAGCGCAAACGGCGCGTCTCGAGCCGCCGTCGTGTCGCACTTCCAATGTTGGCTTCGAACGCCTGATGTCAAGTTCCGCTGTCGAGTTCCGCGGCGGGCCACGGCCGGGCCACAACGAGTGGCCAACGGGGGTCAGTGATGTGCGCCGTGCGTACACTTCGCGCGATGCGGAGAATTGCGACGGTTCTGGCCGCCGTTCTGGTGTCGATCGCCGTGGCGCCGGTCTCCGCAGATGCAGCACAGGATGGTCGGCTCTTGGCTGCTTTCAGCTGGGTGTCAGGCGATCGGCAGTGGGTCGCACACCCGACGAATCCCAACGGTGGCTTCCAGGTCGTCGGCGGCACGAGCAGCACGGTGGTCGCCGTGCAGGGCCGCTGCTTCTGGGACGACGACGCCAAGTACCGGAAGGGTTCCAGCACGCTCGTCGGATTCGATGCCGGCACGGGGAAGGAGCGCTGGCGCGTCGAGGACGTCGGCACGGGCAGCGGCATTGGCGTCCCGACGCTCGGAACGTTGCCGCCGTGGGTGGGGTCGACGCCGCTGAGCACCCTGCCGATCACCTCGAGAGACGGAACGAGGCTCATCGGGGTTTCGTCCCGAGATGGCTCCCGAGCATGGACGGTGCCGTTGCGGGGACTTCGATCGGTGGCCGGTGACCGCGCTGCCTTCGTCCTGAGCACCGGGCCGATCGGCACGTCAGACAGTGAACCGGCGCCAGCCGTCGCGCAGGTCGAACTGCTCGATGCCCGATCCGGGAAGGCCGTGTGGTCGACGAGCGTCGGCAATGACAGTGCGATCGAAGGGGCTGCGTTGACGGGTGCGTCGGTCGCGCTCCTGGTGCGGACAAGCGGCGCATCAGAGAACCGGCTCGTCCTCCTCAGTCGTCGCAGCGGGAAGGTGCTCTCGGATGTAGCGCTATCTGAATACACCGCGATGGCCCGCGACGTGAGGGCGTACGGCGACACCCTGGGTGCTGCGGGCGGCGTCTTGGTGGTCTCCACCGGACGCACGACGCTTGCCGTTGATGGGCGCGATGGCAACGCGCTGCGGCATCGAGACGACTACCTGCAAAGCGGAAGTCGGTCTGCATCGAGGAAGGACGGAACGCCGGTCGTCTTCCTGGCGCACTGGGTCTTTGGAAACGACACGCATCCGGATCGCTCCGAAGCGATCGACGGACGCTCGGGCGAAACGCTCTGGACGCTTCCCGGCGGGCAGTACGTCATCAGCTCCTCCCGCGATCAAACGCTGACGATGCCCGGCAACCTCTGGCATTCCTTTGGGACCGGATCAGTCGTCAACAGCGCAACCGGCGCGGTGCGATGGACGGCGGAGCTCAGCAGCGACCAGAGCATCGTTGCCACGCCCCGGAGTCTGGTCGTCGGCGGAGGGTGCCCAACAACACTCCGCGACTGATCTCCGCGGCGAACGAAGATCGGTCTCGGTGTCGCGCCGCGCTCACGCGTTGCGCGCGGTGATCAGCCAGAACGCAGCATCGACGAGCACACCCTCGGCCGTCTCGTGCTCCTCGATCAGCGACGCGAGGTTCGCCATCGCAACCTCGCGTTCGTCGGCGGCGAGGCCGTCGGTGAGCCCTTCCACGATGCCCATCGCCGACGCGAACGCGAACGCGTCCGACGCCGTCGCGCCGAGGTCGATCGGCTCGTCGATCGGCGTGAGGTCGATGCCGGCGAACCCCGCGCGGCCGAGAAGATCGCGCACACGATCGGCGTCGCCGAACGCGAACGGACCTGGCATGTCGCTCGGTGGGGAGGGAAGGTCGCGGCCGAGCGCGAGCGCGCCACGCAGCAACGTGAGCCACTCGTTCTCGTGCGGCGCGCGCCATGTGACCGCGGCGAAGGCGCCGCCGGTTCGCAGCGCGCGCCCGATGTTGGTGAACGCGGCGACGGGATCGTCGAAGAACATCACGCCGAAGCTGCTGATCACCGCGTCGAACGAGTCGGGCTCGAAGGGGTGGATCTGTGCGTCACCGCGCACGAACGCCGCGTTGCCGATGCCTTCGTCAGCTGCGCGCTGCTCGGCGAGCGCGAGCATGCGCGTCGAGAGATCGATGCCCGTGACCGCACCGTTCGCCGCAACCCGCGCGAGCGCGCGTGACAGGCCGCCGGTACCGCATCCCACGTCGAGCACGTGGTCGTCGGGGCCGACGAGCTGCGCGTCGAGGAGGTGTTGGCGGGCGCGCCCGTTCACGCGGTCGTACCCGTCGGCATGGTCGGTCCACGCATCGCCCTCGTGCCCGTCCCACGCCGCGGTCTGTTCGGCATTGGGCTGGTCGCTCATCGTCGCGTCACCATCGGCACCCTTCTAGCATCCTCGACTCGGGAAGCGTCTCGGTGCGACTGCTTCGACTTCCGCGACGAGTTGTCGACACCCCTCATGCAATGGCAGGTCGAGAGGAGGGGGCCAACTTCGCGACCAGGAAGCTGATCGCTGACGGCTATCTGTAGATCGGCAACGTTGCGACCGCACGCGCACGCGAGACTGCTGCAATGGAAGAGCTGCTCACGCTCGTGCAACACGCGCCCCGTCGTTCGCTCGAAGCCGGCGAGGTGCTCATCACCGACGGCCAGGGAGCGCACCCGCTGTACGTGTTGCTCAGCGGCGCGTTGCGCGTCGAGAAAGCTGGCGCTGCGATCGCGCTCGTCACCGAACGCGGCGCGTGCGTGGGCGAGATGTCGCTGCTGCTCGGCGTGCCCGCGACCGCCGATGTGCTCGCGAGCGAGCGCAGCGAAGTCGCGGTGATCGACGACGCACCTGCGAACCTCGACGAGGAAGGCAGCCTCACGCTCACCCTGGCGCGCCTGCTCGCGGGCCGCCTGCAGGTGATGACCACGTACCTCGCCGACCTGAAGCGCCAGTACGCCGACCACGAAGGTGGGCTGGGCATGGTCGACGTGGTGTTGGGCAGCTTGATGCGCAGTCCGGGGCCGCGCACGCAACTCGGATCCGACCGCGATCCCGAGCCGGAGTACTGATCCGCTAGCTCGCCGCCAGCGCTTGCTCGTCGACCCCTTCGTACGACGTCCAACGCGCGAGGCCGAGCGCGGTGTCGATCTCCACGAACGTGGGCACGGGCCCGGGTTGGCGCCCTGCATTGCACACCGTCGTGGTGCCGAGGTGGTCGATCCAACTCCCGTCGGCGACGAACGGCGACTGGTGCACGTGGCCGCACAGCACGAGATCCGGGTGGTGTTCGTCGATCCAGGCATTGAGCTCGGCGTCGCCGTAGTGGCGCGAGCCCGTCCAGCTGGTCGGCGAGTCGTCGGGTGGTCCGTGGTACGCCCACAGCCACGTGCGGTCGCCCACGATGCCGGCGTCGGTGGCAAGTTGCGCGGCGAGCACGTCCTTCGTCTGCGGCCCGTCCCACCATGGGCACACGGTCACGACCATGTGATCGTCCTCGAGGCGCGCGCCGTCGACGACCGCGCCCGCGGCGCGGGCCGCGTCGAGCCAGTCGGCCGCGCGCTCGTCGAACTCGTTGCGCGTGTTCAGGTCGTGGTTGCCGGAACACGCGACGACTGCCGTCTTCTTCGCGATGCGCGAGAGGTACTCCACCGCGACCGCGATCTGCGCGTCGGGCTGCACGATCGACGAGATGTCGAGCAGATCGCCCGCCACCACCACGAGGTCGTAGTCACCGGCCGCGGCCACGACCCAGTCGAGCTGCGGCAGCGCATAGTGCAGGTCCGACACCAACAGGATCCGCATCGACGGTGAGGCTAGCGATCCGCGAAGATGCACGCATGACCGACAAGACGAGCTTCTCCGACGACGAATGGGCAGCGCTCTCCGAGGCGCCGCTCTACGTGACGCTCGCGATCGTCGCGGTTGCCGAGCACGGCCCGATCTCGATGGTGAAGGAAGCTGCTGCCGGCGCACGCGCGATGGCGCAGCCGGGTGATCGAGGTGTTGCGTCGGAGCTCATCACCGCGATCTCGCACGACGCGCAGAGCAGCGAGGCGCGTCACGACGCGAAGGATCACCGCGGCAAGAGTCCCGACGAAGCCGTCAACGTTGCACTCGAGCAGCTGAAGCCGGCCACCGCGGCGCTCGCGAAGCTGCCGCTCGACGAAGCGGTCGAGGTGCGGAGCTGGTTGCTCGACATCGCGCGCGCCGTCGCCGAAGCGGCGAAGGGCGTGAACGAGAAGGAGCAGGCCACCATCGACCGCATCCGCGTCGCCCTGGGCGGTCCGAAGTCGTAGCCCCCGCCCCCCACCGGCGAAGCGTCAGCTCAGGCCCGGTCGAGGCGGGTGACCGTCTCGGTGTGGTGGGTGTGCGGGAAGAGGTCGACCACGACCGACTCCACGGGTTGGTAACCGAGGTCGCGCAGCAGCGCGACGTCGCGGCCCGCGGCGGCGGGATCGCAACTCACGAGGATGATGCGCGCCGCGCCGCTCGCGGCCAACACCGACGCCGCTCGCGGCCCGAGGCCGGCGCGTGACGGATCCGCGACCACGAGATCCGCGCGCGTGGTGCGGATCGTCTCGACCGTCTTCGTGATCACGCGCGCGTCGAGTTCGGCGAGGTTCACGCGCGCGTCCGCCGCCGCTGACAGATTGCTCTCGACTGCGACCGCGCGCCAGCCCTCGTGCTCTTCGAGCAACGTTCCCGAGAAGAGCCCGACGCCGCTGTAGGCGTCGAGCAGCACCCGAGTCCGCCCGTGCTCGTCGGGTGGGGCGTCGAGCACGTCATCAGCCAACTCGGCCACGGTGTACACCAGAGCTGCGGCGCCGTCCGGACGCGTCTGGAAGAACGAGTCGGCCGAGATGCGCCAGCGCCGGCCGGCCACCTCGTCGTGGATCCACGACCGCTTCCCTGCCGCGAGCTCGTCGGTGCTCACGACGCGCACGTCGTCGGGAAGCACCACTCCTTCGCGTGTCGGGCTCACGATCGCGTGGCGATCGCCGGTGCCCGGCGCGACGCGCAAGGTGGCCTCCGCCGCATCGCCGAACTGACCGGAGACGATGAGCTCGTCGAGCAACGGATGCGCGACGAGGCAATGGTCGAGCTCGACCACGTCGTGACTCGCGGCGCGGCGGAGCCCGGCGCGCCCGTTCGTGATCGCGACGCGCAAGGTGGCGCGGAACCCGAACGGATCGAGCACCGGCCCGGCGCGCACCACCGGGTCCTTCCACCGGCCGAGCCGCGC
>JBEVLJ010000003.1:0-3208 GCA_040509195.1 Acidimicrobiia bacterium | reverse complement strand
AACGCGGAAGACCTCATCACCACGCTGAGCCGCAGCATGAACCGCGCCCGCCAAGACTCCATCACCACGGAGATCATGGAGATCGTCAGCGGTTCCGAGGCGCTGAAAGGCGGCGACGGCGACGACCTGTTGGCCGACACCATCGAGGCGCGCGACGCCGATCTGTTCGTCGCTCGCGCCGGCAACTAGTTCGCACCACACGAAGCCAGGAGTCCATATGACCATGACCGCGGACACCCCCGACGTCACCGAGCGCAAGGCCGGGCGCGTCGTCGCCATCGCCGGCCCGGTCGTCGACGTGGAATTCCCGCCCGACGAGCTCCCCGAGATCGACACCGCGCTCACCATGGAAGCGCAGCTCGAGGGTGAGACGATCCTCATCACCGCCGAGGTCGCGCAGCAGATCGGTCACAACCGTGTGCGTGCCATCTGCTTGAAGCCGACTGACGGCCTGCGTCGCGGCACGATCGTCACCAACCTCGGCCGTGGCATCACGATGCCGGTCGGCGACGGCGTGCTCGGCCATGTGTTCAACGTGATCGGCGAACCGCTCGACATCGCCGAGAGCGAGCTCACCGACATCGACGACCACTGGGAGATCCACCGTCCCGCGCCGGCGTTCGACCAGCTCGAGCCACGGGCGAAGATGTTCGAGACCGGCATCAAGGTCATCGACCTGCTCGAGCCCTACGTGGAAGGCGGCAAGATCGGCCTCTTCGGTGGTGCGGGCGTGGGCAAGACCGTGCTCATCCAGGAGATGATCCACCGCGTCGCCACGCAGCACGGTGGTGTGTCGGTGTTCGCCGGCGTCGGCGAGCGCACCCGTGAGGGCACCGACCTCTGGCTCGAGATGCAGGAGTCGGGCGTCATCGAGAAGGCCGCCCTCGTGTACGGCCAGATGGACGAGCCGCCGGGCGTGCGTCTGCGCGTCGCGCTCTCCGCGCTCACCGTTGCCGAATACTTCCGCGACGTGAAGAACCAAGACGTGCTGCTCTTCGTCGACAACATCTTCCGCTTCGTGCAGGCGGGTTCCGAGGTGTCCACCCTGCTCGGCCGCATGCCGTCGGCCGTGGGCTACCAGCCCACCCTCGCCGACGAGATGGGCGAGCTGCAGGAGCGCATCACCTCCACCAAGGGTCACTCGATCACGTCGCTGCAGGCCGTGTACGTGCCCGCCGACGACTACACCGACCCCGCGCCGTTCACCACCTTCACCCACCTCGACGCGACCACCGAGCTCAGCCGTCAGATCTCGGCGCTCGGCATCTACCCGGCAGTCGACCCGCTGGCCAGCACGTCGAACATCCTCGCTCCCGAGGTGGTCGGTCAGCGTCACTACGACTGCGCCCGTCGCGTGCAGGAGGTGCTCCAGCGCTACCAGGAGCTCCAGGACATCATCGCCATCCTCGGTCTCGACGAGCTGTCGGAAGAGGACCGCGTCACGGTGTCGCGTGCCCGCAAGATCCAGCGCTTCCTCTCGCAGCCGTTCTTCGTCGCCGAGGTGTTCACCGGCCAGCCCGGCATCTTCACGCCGGTGCAGGAGACCATCGAGTCGTTCGAGGCGCTGGTGAACGGTGAGCTCGACGACGTGCCGGAGCAGGCATTCTTCAACACCGGTGGTGTCGAGAGCGTGCTCGCCAAGTCCAAAGCGCTCCAGGAGAGCTGAGCCCCATGCCCCTCGACGTGCAAGTGGTGTCGCCCGAGCGCGTGCTCTTCGAGGGCGTGGCCGACATGGTCGTGTGCCGCCCCGCCGACGGTGACATCGCGTTCCTCCCCGGTCACGTGCCGTACCTCGGCGCGCTCGACGTGGGTGCGGTGCGCGTGATCCTCAACCCGGAAGCCGCGCAGTCGTCGGGCCAAGGCGCCGGCGAGGTCGCGTTCGCGGTGCACGGCGGGTTCGTCGAGGTGAGCAACGACCACGTCACGGTGCTGTCGGATCTCGCAGAAGCCAAGGACCAGATCGACGTGGCCCGTGCGCAGCAGGCGAAGGCGAGCGCCGAGGCCGCCCTCGCGGCCAACCCCGAGGACGAGGCCGCCCAGGCCGCCCTCGATCGCGCCACCACGCGCGTGCACGTCGCCACCGAGCTCTGATTCGGCGAGCTCTGATTCGGCGAGCTCTGACCACCGCAGCCGCAGCGTCGGCCCTAGCGTGACCCGATGCTTCGGCGGCGTGCACGGTTGCAGAGCGCGCTCGCGGCGTCAGCGCTGATCGTCGCCAGCACGCTCGTGAGCGCGGCACCGGCGGTGGCTGCGCCGGATCTCGACGCGTACCACGGACTCGGCACCTGGGTCGACGTGTTCGACTACGCGCCGCGACTGCAGAGCGCCGACGCCACACCGCGCGTCACGCCAGAGTCGACCGCCGACATGAAGAAGCTCGGCGTGCGCACGCTGTACCTCCAGGTGGCGAATCCCGACGACGCGCCGTCGACGTCGCTCGCCGACGCGACCACGCTGAAAGCGATCCTGCGCAGCGCGCACGACCAGGACCTGCTCGTGGTCGCGTGGTTTCTCCCCTACGTCACCGACATCGCCAAGGACGACCAGTTCATCCGGTCGATCCTGCAGTTGCGCGTGAACGGTCGCGGTTTCGACGGCCTCGCCCTGGACATCGAGGACACGCAGGCCGTACCCGACCTGAAGCAACGCAACAACCGCGTCGTCGAGCTGGCGCGCCGGGCGAGCAAGGTGCTGGACGGCGACCTCGCGCTCGGCGCCATCGTGTATCCCGCGGTGCAGCTCGAGGTGGTGAACCCGATCCTCTGGCCGTCGTTCCCGTATCGACGGCTCGCGCCGTCGATCGACGTGTGGATGCCGATGGCCTACTTCACGTACCGCGACGTCGCGTCGGGATATCGCAACGCGTTCACCTACAGCGACGAGAGCGTCACCCGCCTCCGCGCGCGCCTCGGCGACGACGACGCCCCGGTCCATCTCGTCGGGGGCATCGCCGACGAAGTGACCTCGACCGACGTGGCTGGATTTCTCCGGGCGGCGAAGCAGACCGACGCGATCGGTTGGTCGCTCTACGACTACGCCACGACCTTCTCGTCGACGTGGCCGCTCCTGCGACGGGGTACTTGAACTCGTAGCCGGGTCGCACGTCGATTGAACTTCGGTCAGTCGAACTTCAGCGCCGAGTAGCGCATGAGTTTTTGCCACTTGTGCACCGCGTCGATGGTGCGGATGGTGCCCGACTTCGACCGCA
>JBEVLJ010000002.1:0-3161 GCA_040509195.1 Acidimicrobiia bacterium | reverse complement strand
GGCACCTCCTTCGCCTTGCCGTAGCCGAGGCCCACGTTGCCCGCGCCGTCGCCCACCACCACGAGTGCGGTGAACGAGAAGCGACGGCCGCCCTTGACGACCTTCGCAACACGGTTGATGGCGATGACTCGCTCTTCGTACTGGCCTTCGGCCATGGTGAACTCTTTTCCTCTTGTTAGAGCGTGAGACCGGCTTCGCGCGCGCCGTCGGCGATGCCGGCGACCCGGCCGTGGTACTGGAACCCACCGCGGTCGAGCACGACGGCTTCGACTCCGGCGCTCTTGGCGCGTTCGCCGACGAGCTTGCCGATTTTCTTCGCGGCATCGACGGTGGCGGTGCCGCCCTCGAAGCCCTTCTCCACGGTGGACGCCGAAGCGACGGTGCGACCACTCACGTCGTCGATCACCTGCGCGTACACGTGCTTGTTCGAACGGAACACGGCGAGACGCGGGCGCGCCGCGGTGCCACGAACCTTCTTGCGGACCCGGCGGTGCCGGCGCTTGCGTGCGAGATCACGGTTCTGCATGAGTGCCTCTACTACTTCGCCGACTTGCCGGCCTTGCGCAGGACGCGCTCGTCGGCGTAGCGGATGCCCTTGCCCTTGTACGGCTCGGGCTTGCGGATCTTGCGGATGTCGGCTGCGACCTGGCCCACGAGTTGCTTGTCGAAGCCCTTGACGATGATGCGAGTGGGTGCCGGCACCTCGAACTCCACGCCCGCGGGCGCATCGATCGCGACCGGGTGCGAGAAGCCGAGTTGCAAGTCGAGGTGCGACGGGCCGGCGGCCGCAGCGCGGTACCCGACGCCGACGATCTCGAGCTCCTTCACGAAGCCGTCCGACACGCCGGTGACCATGTTCGCCACGAGTGATCGGGTGAGGCCGTGCAGCGCGCGGTTGGCGCGCTCGTCGTCGGGACGGGTGACGAGCACCGCGCCGTCTTCGACCGCGACCGTGATGGTGGCCGGCGCGTCGTGCTCGAGGGTGCCCTTCGGCCCCTTGACCGTGACCAACGTGTCATCGACCGTGACCTCGACGCCGCTCGGGATGGTGATGGGTTGCTTGCCGATTCGCGACATGGCGCTACCAGACCTGGCAGAGGATCTCGCCGCCGACACGCGCACGACGTGCTTCGCGGTCGGTCATGAGACCCCGGTTGGTGGACAGGATCGACACACCCATGCCGCCGAGCACACGCGGGACGTCGGCCGCCTTCGAGTACACCCGGAGACCGGGCTTCGAGACGCGCTTCAGACCCGAGATGGTGCGCTTGCGCTCGGGCGAGTACTTGAGCGTGATGGTGAGCTGACGTCCGGGGCGTGACGAGTCGTCGCCGACTTCGAAGCCCGTGATGTAGCCCTCTTGCTCCAGGATGCGCGCGAGCGCTTCCTTCAACTTCGACGACGGCATCACGACCTCGTCGTGGAACGCGAGGTTCGCGTTCCGCAACCGGGTGAGCATGTCGGCGATCGGGTCGGTCATCATCGTGCGGTCACAGCCTTCTCGGTCTTCACTGACGTGCTGTTCATGGCGTCGGTCGTCACGGCCGTCACCATGACGCCTTCGTCACGCCGGGCACTTCGCCCGCGTGCGCCATCTTGCGGAGGCAGATGCGGCAGAGCCCGAAGCGCTTGTACACCGAACGCGCGCGGCCGCAGCGCTGGCAGCGCGTGTAGCCGCGCACCTTGAACTTCGGCTTGCGCTGCTGCTTTTCGACGAGAGCTTTCTTTGCCATCCGATTACCCCTGGCTCGTGGTGTCGCGGACGAACGGGAAGCCGAGCGCCGTGAGCAGCGCGCGTCCCTCGTCGTCGGTCGTGGCGGTGGTGACGATCGTGATGTCCATCCCGCGGACCGAATCGATCTTGTCGTAATCGATCTCCGGGAAGATCAACTGCTCGGTGACACCGAACGTGTAGTTGCCTCGCCCGTCGAACGAACGCGGGTTGAGGCCACGGAAGTCGCGGATGCGCGGGATCGCGACGCTCACGAGGCGGTCGTAGAACTCCCACATGCGGTCGCCGCGCAACGTGACCTTGGCGCCGATCGCGTTGCCCTCGCGGAGCTTGAACGTGGCGATCGACTTGCGGGCACGCGTGACGAGAGGCTTCTGACCCGTGATCACCGTGAGGTCGGCGACCGCGCCGTCGAGCAGCGACTGCTGCTGCGTGGCGCGACCGACGCCGCAGTTGAGCACGATCTTCTCGAAGCGCGGCACCTGCATCACGTTGCCGAGACCGAGATCGGACTGCAGCGCGGCGCGCACCTCGTTGAGGTAGCGCTCCTTGAGACGCGGCGTGGTGCCAGTCTTCGTGCTGGTTGCAGCGGGGCTCACAGGGCACTCCCACACTTGCGGCACACCCGGGTCTTGGTGCCGTCGGCGTCGATGCGGTAGCCGGCCTTGACCGGACCGTCCTTGCTGCAGACGAGCATCAGGTTCGACACGTGGATCGGCATCGTCTTGTCTTGGATGCCGCCCTGCATCGTGGCGCGCGTCGGCTTCTGGTGCTTCTTCGAGACGTTGATGCCGTCGGAGCTCTCGACGATCACCTTGTTGCGCTCGGGGAACACGTGGGCAACTTCACCGGTCTTGCCGATGTCCTTGCCCTGGATCACCTGAACGTGATCACCCTTCTTCAACTTCATCTTGATCTTCGCCATCACAGAACCTCGGGGGCGAGTGAGACGATCCTCATGAATCGTCGATCGCGGAGCTCCCGGCCGACCGGGCCGAAGATGCGGGTGCCACGCGGCTGCAACGCGTCGTTGATCAGCACTGCGGCGTTCTCGTCGAACCGGATGTAGCTGCCGTCCGGACGACGACGTTCCTTCTTGGTGCGCACGACGACGCACTTCACGACGTCACCCTTCTTCACCGCGGCACCAGGAACGGCGTCCTTGACCGTGGCGACGAAGATGTCACCGATGCCGGCGTACCGGCGACGCGTGCCACCGAGCACCTTGATGCAGAGGACTTCGCGGGCGCCCGAGTTGTCTGCGACCTTGAGTCGGGACTCCTGCTGGATCATCGGGCACGCTCCAGCACTTCGACCACACGCCAGTGCTTGAGCTTCGACAGTGGACGGGTCTCGGCCACGCGCACGCGGTCGCCCTCGTTGGCTTCGTTGTTCTCGTCGTGCGCGTAGAGGTGGCTCGTCTTCTGCA
>JBEVLJ010000001.1:0-3466 GCA_040509195.1 Acidimicrobiia bacterium | reverse complement strand
GGACACCCTGCGGACGACGCGGACGATGCCGCGGGGATGTCGTAGCCTGACCGGGTTCAGCGACCAAAGCCCCCCGTCCCTGGAGTCCCCGTGGCAGAGACCATCAGCCCGCAAACGACGCGCGCCGCCGCCCGTGCCGTCGATGCCATGAAGATCTACGGCGAAGGCGAAGCCGAGGTGCGCGCGCTCAACGGCGTGTCCGTCGACTTCGACGCGGCGCGCCTCACGGCGATCATGGGCCCTTCGGGCTCGGGGAAGTCGACGCTGCTGCACTGCATGGCCGGCCTCGACGTGCTCAGCTCCGGCGAGATCTACCTCGGTGACACGCTGATCAGCACGCTGCACGAGAAGCAGCTCACGTTGATCCGCCGCGACAAGTTGGGCTTCATCTTCCAGGCGTACAACCTGATCCCCACGTTGAGCGCGATCGAGAACATGACGCTCCCGATGTCGCTCGCCGGCCGCAAGCCCGACGAAGCGTGGCTCGAACAGGTCGTCACCACCGTCCGGCTCAAGGATCGCCTGCAGCACCGTCCGTCGGAGCTCTCCGGTGGTCAGCAGCAACGCGTCGCGGTGGCGCGTGCGCTGCTCAGCAAGCCGGAGATCGTGTTCGCCGACGAGCCCACCGGCAACCTCGACTCCCGTTCGGGTGCCGAGATCCTCACCTTCATGCGCAAGGCCGTCGACGACCTCGACCAGACGATCGTGATGGTCACCCACGACCCGAGCGCGGCGGCCTACGCCGATCGCGTCGTGTTCCTCGCCGACGGCAAGATCGTCGACGAGTTGCACTCGCCGACCGCCGACGGCGTGCTCGACAAGATGAAGCAACTCGGCGGCTGAGGCTCGCCATGTGGAAGGTCACCCTCAAGGGCATCCTGTCGAAGAAGGTTCGTTTCCTGCTGACCGGCGTCGCCGTGATGCTCGGCGTCGCGTTCATCTCGGGCACGTTCGTGCTCACGGCCACGATCTCGCAGACGTTCGACAACCTGTTCAGCGACATCTACGCGAACACCGATGCGGTCGTGCGCGCGCCGGAGACGTTCAAGTCGGAGTTCGGCGACGGCGCTCGCGGCCGCATCAGTGCCGACGTGCTCCCGGTGGTGCGCGACACCGAAGGTGTCTCGGAAGCCGCGGGCGCGGTACAGGGATTCGCCCAGATCGTCGACAAGAACGGCGAGGTCGTGGGCACCACCGATGGTGGTGGCGCGCCCACGTTCGGCTTCGCGTACAACTCGCAGAAGGACCTCAGCACGCTCACGCTCGTCGACGGCAAGGCGCCACGTGCGCCTGACCAGATCGTCATCGACAAGCAGAGCGCCACCGACGCGGGCTACAAGGTCGGCGACACCGTTCCTGTCATCACCAAGGCGGGTCCCGGCGAGTACCAGCTCACCGGCATCGTGAAGTTCGGCACGTCGAACAGCTTGCTCGGCGCGACGATCGTCGCGTTCACCCCGGCCACCGCGTCGGAGGTGCTCGGCGAACCAGGGAAGTTCGACCAGATCGACGTGTCGGCCGATTCCGGGGTGTCGCAGAACGAGGTGGTGCGCAACATCCGCGAGTCACTGAAGGAAGCACCATCGCTGAGCGGCGAGAAGCTCGAAGTGATCAGCGGTGAGGAGCTCACGAAGGAGAGCCAGGACGACATCAAGCAGGGCCTCTCGTTCTTCAACACCTTCCTGCTCGTGTTCGGTGTGGTCGCACTGCTCGTCGGATCGTTCATCATCTTCAACACCTTCTCGATCATCGTGGCGCAGCGCGGACGCGAGCTCGCGTTGCTGCGTGCAATCGGCGCGAGTCAGCGTCAGGTGATCAGCTCGGTGTTGTTCGAGGCGATCCTCGTCGGGATCGTCGCGTCCTTCGTCGGCTTCGTCGCCGGCATCGGGCTCGCCGGCCTGCTCAAGGCGGTGCTCGCCGGCTTCGGCGTCGACATTCCGGCCAACGACATCGTGATCCCGGCGAACGCAGTGATCTGGTCGTTCGCGACGGGTTTGATCGTCACGATCATCGCGGCCGTGTCGCCTGCGTTGCGTGCGTCGCGCATCCCGCCGATCGCAGCCATGCGCGACACGGCGATCGATCGCTCGGCCACCTCACGCGTGCGAATCCTGTCGGGCCTGATCATCACCCTGCTCGGCGCGCTGTTCCTCGGCTTGGGGCTGTTCGGCGATGCCGGACTCCCGGTGGTCGGTCTCGGTGCCGTGATCGTGTTCCTCGGGGTCGCGGTGCTCGGCCCGGTGATCGCCAGCCCGTTGAGCTCGTTCATCGGGCTGCCGGTCGCCAAGATCAAGGGCATCACCGGCTCGATCGCGCGCGAGAACGCGATGCGCAACCCGAAGCGCACGTCGGCAACTGCGGCCGCGCTGATGATCGGTGTGGGCCTCGTGGGGTTGATCACGATCTTCGCCGCGTCGGCGCGCACGTCCGTGAACGCGGCGCTCGACAGCTCGATGAAGGCCGACTACATCGTCACGTCGAGCGGGTTCGGCCCAGGCACGATTCCGTTGACGGCCGCGGAGCAGCTGCGAGAGGTACCCAACGTCGAGCTCGCGTCGGGCGTGCAGAACACGCAGGCACAGATCGGCAACTCGGTCGACCAGCTGCGCGCGGCCGACCCGGCCGAGATCGATCAGCTGTTCGACCTTCACGTGAGCCAGGGTTCGCTCGAGGACCTCGGGGCGACGAGCCTCGCGGTGCAGGAGAACACCGCGAAGGACAAGAACCTGAAGGTCGGGTCCGAGGTGAAAGTGCTGTTCGCAGGGGGCGAGCCGCAGACGTTCACCGTCGACGCGATCTTCACCTCGACCGGATTCGCCAACTACGTCACGAGCACCGAGGCGTACCTGGCGAACACCCCCGACCCGTTCGACTCCGAGGTGTACATCAAGACCACCGGCGGCGTGACGCCGGCGAACACCGCCGCGATCAAGCAGGTGATGCGCGACTTCCCGGGTCCGAAGGTGCGGACCGCGGACGAGTTCAAGGCGGCGCAGGCGGGGCAGATCAACCAGATCCTCAACCTCATCTACGTGCTGTTGTTCTTCGCGATCATGATCGCGTTGTTCGGAATCGCGAACACGCTCGGGCTGTCGATCATCGAGCGTCGCCACGAGCTCGGGTTGCTGCGGGCCGTCGGCATGTCGCGCCGTCAATTGCGATCGAGCGTGCGTTGGGAAGCAGTGATCATCGCCCTTCTCGGCACCTTCCTCGGACTCGTGATCGGCGTGGCGTTTGCGTGGGCGATGGTGCGTGCGCTGAGAGACGAGGGCATCGACAAGTTCTCCCTCGCGCCGGGTCAGCTCGTGGTCATCGTGGTGCTCGCTGCCTTGTTCGGTGTGCTCGCGGCCGCGTGGCCGGCGCGCCGTGCGGCGCGACTCGACGTGTTGCAATCGATCAAGACCGAGTAGCTCCACCGCACGTTCCAGCCTTTACCGAACGTTTCCCTTCCACTGGCGGGCGCCTG